>MGNZ01000081.1:8740-21948 GCA_001795235.1 Chloroflexi bacterium RBG_16_64_32
CCGCACCGTCGGGCCGGAGGCGGTCGGGATGGCGATGATGACTTCGTCGGCGCGATTGCGTTCGACGACCGTCGGCAGTTGATCGAGGCGGCCGGCGACGCGCACGCCGTAGATGTCCTTCTTGAGTTTCTCGGTGTCGTCGTCGACGAAGGCCACCGGGCGCAGATGGAGCTGCGGATTGCGCTGCATTTCGCGCACCATCAGCGTCCCGGCATCGCCGGCGCCCACCACCACCACCCGCCGGATGCCTCCCGGGCGTGCCTCGTGGCCGTTGCGCTGCGTCAGCTCGGCCATCAAGCGCACCGAGAAGCGCAACCCGCCGATCAGGAACAGCGAAAGGAGCCAGTCGATCCCCAGAACCGAGCGCGGGAAGCCGCGCAGCCCGACCAGCGGCACGAGCAGAATCACGAACAGCGCGACGAAGATCGAGGCGGTGGCCGTGGCTACGGCGATGACCTGGATCTCGCGCACACTGGCGTAGACCCAGTAGCGACGGTACATGCCGAGCAGGTAGAACACCGTCGGTTTCACCAGCAGCGCGATGGCGATCATCAGCCAGGCCTGCGGCAGGTAGCTGACGAAGGCCCGCCCGATGTCCAGGCGCAGCGCGAAGCTGGCGACCACGGCCGTCACGATCAGGACGAGGTCCGCCAGCAGCAGGAAGCGGTTGCGGATCTGGAAGGGGTGTTTCATGCAGCGGCGGGCCTACGCCAGGCCCGCATCCATTCTACCGTCGCCTGCAGGCCCTGGTGCAAGTCCCAGGCCGGGCGGTAACCCAACGCCTTCGTCGCGCGGCCGATGTCGGCCGCCGAGGTGCGGATGTCCCCTGCCCGGGCCGGCCCGAACACCGGCGCCGGGGACCCCGGGACGATGGCGGCGAGGGCTTCGGCCAACTCGAGGACCGTCCGCGATTGCCCCTGCCCGACATTGAACACTTGGCCGCCGACGGCCGCTTCGGAGGCTTCCAGCATCGCCTGGACCACGTCCTCGACGAAGACGAAGTCACGCGACTGTTCGCCGTCGCCGTAGATCGTCGGCGGCCGTCCGTCGAGAAGCGCTTCGATGAACAACGGGATGACGGCGGCGTACGGCGAGTGGATGTCCTGGCGCGGCCCGTAGACATTGAAGAAGCGCAGACAGACGGTCTGGAGGCCAAAGGCCGAGGTGTAGAGCCGCGCCAGATCCTCCATCGCCAGCTTCGACGACGCGTACGGCGACATCGGCCGTGAGGCGGCGTCTTCAGCGACCGGGCCGTCGTGGTCCCCATAGACGGCACACGACGAGGCCAGAACCACGCGCCGCACCTGCTCTCGGCGCGCCGCCTCCAGCACGTGCAACGACCCGAGGACGTTTGTCCGGTAACAGCTGGCCGGGTTCTCGAGGGAGGCGGGGACGGAGATCATCGCCCCTAGATGGAAGACGGCGTCGACGCCGTGTGTCGCCGCCCGCGCCTGGTCTGCTTCGGCCAGGTCGGCGACGAGGAGCTCCATCGGGAGATCGGCCAGGTTGGCACGGGCGCCGGTCGACAGGTCGTCGAGGACGAGCACGTCGTCGTCCCGCGCCAGCAGGGCCCGCACCAGATGCGAGCCGATGAAGCCGGCCCCACCGGTGACCAGTACTCGTCCCACGGATCAGACGCCCTTGAACCCGAACACCGAGCCCACCGTACGCAGCAGGATCCACAGATCCATCCACAGACTCCGGTGCTTGATGTAGTACAGGTCGAATTCGAGCTTCTCCGCCGATCCTTCGACGGAGGCGCCTTTGCCGTAGTTGACCTGGGCCCAGCCGGTGATGCCGGGCTTGACCAGCAGCCGCGCCCGATAGAACGGGATTTGCTTTTCCAGCTCGGCCACGAGTTCCGGCCGCTCCGGACGCGGCCCGACCAGGCTCATGTCGCCGCGAACCACGCTCCAGAATTGGGGGAATTCGTCGAGGTGCGTGCGTCGCAGGATCCGCCCGACGCGCGTTGCCCGCGGATCGACGGTCGCCGCCCAGTGAGGTTGGCCGTCGGCCTCGGCGTCCTGACGCATCGTGCGGAGTTTGATCATACGGTAGGGTCGCCCTCCCTGGCCGAGGCGCGCCTGCCGGAAGAAGATCGGGCGACCGCTGTCCAGCAGGATCGCCGCGGCAGCCCACGGCAGCAGCAAGGCGAAAACCGCCAGCCCGAACAGGGCGCCGGCGAGGTCGAGCAGGCGCTTGGCAAGCAGGTACAGGCCGCTCACACGCAGCTCGTCGACGAAGGAGCGCAGAAGCCAATCCGCCTCAAGGTGCTGGATGGGCAGGCGTCCGAGCAAGTCCTCGTAGGCCACCGCCAGGCGGGTGATCTCGACGCCCTGTTCCTGCGCCTCCAGCAGGCTCTGGAACATGGCGCCGGTCATCTGGCCTTGGATGGCGACGATCAGGTCCGTCGCCCCTGTCTCGGCGATGACCTTCGGAAGCTCGGCACTGCCCCCCAGCACGGCAAATCCATCTAGGTTCTCATACAGCTTCTGAACATCATCATCGATCAGGCCCATCAGTAGGAAAGGCTTGGGCCACGCTCCATTGTAGATCGTGAGCAGGGTCCGCCCGCCCAGGCCGGCGCCGACGATCAAGACGCGCCGCATGAGAGCGGGCGCGGTGAAGACCCGGATGTAGACCGCCCGCCACATCAGCGTGAACGCCAGGGTCGCACCGAGGAAGTACAGAATCCCCCGACGAGCCAGCGATCCGCCCTGCAGGAAATAGAGCACTAGATACAGGACGGCCCCGGCCGCCACCGCCAGGAAGACCCCTTTGACCGTGTCTCGCCAGGAGGCGGCTCGATGGACGTCGTACAGGTTGACCATGAACACGGGCCACAGGAGGGGTAGGAACATGAACCAGATGGCGCGTGCCTGAATAAACTCCAGCGTAGGGCCCAGGAAGTCGAAGCGACCCCACAGGCTGAGAGCGATGGCCGCCCCGGCCACGGCGGCAAGCACATCCCCCGCCACCAGGATCAGGCGTCGCTCCCCTGAACGAAGGCGAACGCCTCTAGCCCGAGGAAGACTGACGGTCACGCGCGCTCCTAGCCAGCCCGGTCAGGATGCCCCACCAGAACCCTGCGCCCCACGTCCAGTGAATCGTCACGAGCGCGGCCGGCAATCCCCACAAGAGATGTACATCCCGCCGGCGAATGGCCCGTTCCACGCCGCTGATGAAAAGCGCAGCAGCATAGGTGCCCCATTCTAATGCGAGCAGCAGGCGGGCCAGCGGCAGCCAGATCGACAGGCCGGCCAGGACGGCGGAGAGCAAGACCAGGATGGGCGCTATCGCCTGCCGCCATCTCAGCGACTCGGGATAGCGCAGAAGCATCCGCCCCTTCCAGAAGCCGTAGCGGAAGTACTGATGCCCCAGTGCACGAAAGGTCGGCCGGGCAAAGTACACCGACCGGATCCGCGGGTCAAACCAGACGACCCCGCCGGCGCGGCGCAATCGAAGATTCAGTTCGTAGTCCTCGTTGGCGAGCAGCGTTTCGTCGTAGCCGCCGACGGCCTCGAGCCAGGGGCGGGGGAAAGCGCCAAACGGAACGGTCTCGACCGGGCCGGCCTCCCCTCCGGTGCGGTAGCGGGCATCGCCGGCGCCCATCGGATGGGACCCGGCCTCCACGACCGATCTCCCGACAGCCCCCGGCGCCGACGGGCGAATCTCCCATTGCCCGCCAACGTTGGCGGCGCCCGTGGACCGCAGCGTTTCCAGACAGCGGCGGACGTAGTCCTCGGCCGGGATGGAGTGCGCGTCCAGCCGAATCAGGACCTCCCCGCGGGCGGCCGCGATCGCCCGGTTCAGAGCGGCCGGGATGGACCGCACCGGGTTGTCGATGATCCGGAGGGTGAAATCCTCGTACCGCGCGGCGATCTGCGTGGCGACCTGACGCGTCGCGTCCTGGGACATTCCATCCGACAGCAGAACTTCCATGAGATCCCGGCCGCAGTCCTGACGCGCCAGCGCCTCGAGCAGGAGACCGATGGTGGCGGCCTCGTTGTAGCACGGGACGATGACGGACACCTGCGGTTTCACGCCGACAGAGTGCGCTCGGTGGTCAGAAGGCGCCCTTTCCAAGGAGAACCGCCACAGGAGTCCGCAGGAGGATGAGGATGTCGAACCACAGGGAGTAGTTGTAGACGTAGTACAGGTCATCCTCCGTGCTCAAGTGCATCGGCTTGTCGGAGCGACCGTTGATCTGCCACCACCCCGTCAGCCCCTGGGGAACCGCAAACCGCTTCCGCTGCCAGGAATCATAGCGATCGACCAGCCACGGGAGTTCCGGCCTGGGGCCCACCAGCGTCATCTCTCCAATCAGTACGTGCCACAGCTGGGGCAGCTCGTCCAGACTGTAGCGGCGCAGGAAGCGCCCAACCCGTGTGACCCGAGGGTCGTTGGGCTGCTTGTGGAGTGTCTTGCCGTCGGCGGTCTGAACGTTGACCTGGGGCTGCAGTGTCTCGGCACCTTCTCGCATCGTGCGGAACTTGAGCATTTCAAAGAGCCGGCCATTCTCGCCGACTCTGGTTTGGCGAAAGAGCACCGGGCCTCTCGAGTCCTGACGAACGAGCAGGGCGATGACCGCCAGCGGGATGGCGAGAACGATGAGCAGCGCCATGGCGACGAGGACGTCGAAGACCCGCTTGACGACCCGGGCAGGCCCCTCGATGACCGGTTCCCTCAATCCGATGAGCGCGATCCCGGCAATGACCTCGGCCCGGGCCCGAACGAGCGCCAGCGAGAAGAAGTCGGGGGCGATCTTGATGCGCACCGGGTGCCTCTCGAGCTGAGTGACGACCCAATGGATTCGCTCGTAGGATCGGCCGGGAAGGCAAATCCATACTTCATCGACCTTCCCACTCGAGGCGATTTCCGAGACGCTGTCCACAGAGGACAGGACGGAGTGGGCCACGAAGGTTTGCCCCGTTTTGGCTGGATCATCGTCCAGAAACCCGGCCAGGGAGTAGCCCCAACGACTGTGGTCAACCACGATCGCGGCCGCCCTCTGCCCCAGCTCGCCTGCCCCCACGATCAGGACCCGGTTCCGCCAGCCCGGCCTTGATCTTCCGATGGCGCGGAAGTAGAGGCGGAGCCCTGCGCGCGCGGTGAGGATCAGGCCAAGCGCTGCGCAAGCGAAGTAGAGGAACTGGAGGCGCGAAATCTCTCGAACGGTGAAGTAGAGGATTCCCGCCAGGATCATCGAGCCGGTGGCGGCGCCCAACACGACCCGTCCGGCTTCCTGGAACCAACGGAGCACCGCGCGGGGGCGGTAGGCCCCCCAGCCGGCGAGAGCCAAGATCCAACAGATCTCCGCTATGAGATACACCTGCCGCGGAAGGACGACCCCCGAGGCCGGTATCTGCTGGCCGTACGGCAATACCAGGCGTAAGGACTCCGACAACCGGAGGCCGAGGGCCACCAACAGGATGTCGAGCGCGAGGAGCAACAGACTGAGGGGTGCGAGGCCGAGGGCTCTTCTCATGCTTCGGGTGGCAGGCTCCAACCCGTCGGCTCAGATTCTAGCCTCTTTCATCTGTCGTCGCTGAAAAGATCTCGACCGGGCCTCGGGATGGCCTTTGCCGTATCCGCCACTCCACCTGCCGCAGACATCGGGTCGTTGCGGCGTTATACTGGCCGCCCCGTCTCGGACGGCAGTCCTCTGCGATGAATGACAGCAACGTTGATCGCCCCACGCTAACGGGAAGCCTCCGCCGATGGATCCAGATGGCCGGCTGGCCTGGGATGATCGGCGCCTTGATGAGCCTGGCCACCCTCGTCGGATTCAGCCTTCTCTACCGGGAGCTTCCCGTGACGGAGGCGGGGATGCTGGCCATTGTCATCTCGCTTTCCGACATCCTAGGTCTCGTGGCCCTGGTGGGCCTGGGCACGGTGATCACCCGCCAGTATGCTGCAGCCGGACCGGGGGTGTTCGATTGGCGAGGCGACCTGCGATGGACGGCGGGTTATCTCACCCCGATGATCGCCCTTGCCTCCTGGGCGGTTTCGCGCCTCTACGACTTCCCGGCTCCGCTCGCCGCTTGTCTCTTCGTGCTGACGCTCCTGGGCGCTCTGCTGGCCGTGACCTACTTCATGTTGAATTCGCAGGGACACTACACCTGGTCGTCGTTTCTCGTTCGCGCGCCGAACTCCGCCCTGCTCATTCCGGGCTTTGCCAGCCTGTGGTTGGCGGCGGAAGTCCGGCTCGGCGCAGTGCTCGCGGCGTACGTCATAGCGAACCTAGCCGCACTCCTGACGGGCCTGGCGATCCTCCGCCGCGTCCTGCCGGCCGGCTCGAAGAGGATCACGGTCCGGCACCGACTCGACGGCGCGGTCTTCATGGCAACCGCGGCAACGGATCTGCTGCCGGATCAAGGATTGATCGCCGTTGCCGGCAAGATCCTGCCCGTCAGCCAGGTGGCCGCCTTCGCGGCCATGGCGATCCTCATTCGACCCTTCCGCTTGATCCGGAGCATCCTGGCAATGATCCTGGGGCCCGACCTCTTGCGGTTCCGGAGGGTCTCCTACAGGAAACTCATTGCTGGCTTCTGGGTCCTTGCGATTGGATGCGGCGTGGCCGCCGCCGCGCTGATCCCTCTTCTTGCCTCACGCTTCTACGGGGACCGCTATCAGGAGGCCATCGGCTGGATACCTTACATGGCCCTGGCCGGCGTACTCCTGATCGGCGCCCTTCCGGCAAGGGCCGACTTGGCCGTTCGCTCCTCCATCCGGACGATGGGCTGGTTCGCGCTCGCCTACTTCTGCTCGATGGTCGTGTCCCTCGCTTTGGGAATCGCCGGGATGCTGTCATGGGGTGCCGCGTTTCTCGCCATCACGGTCGTCCTACTGCAGCTCACCGAATGCGGGGTCAGTTATTCGTTCTGGCTAGTCTTCCGCCGGCGCGAAGAAGCCAAAGCAGTTCTCCCAACGGGCGTGACCGGAGAACGCCGGGACCTCGCCGAGGGCTAGGGCAAGGCCGCTTTCTCTCGCACCGCGCGGACATCCGGCTTGATCGAGGTACGGGCCGGCCGCCTTCCCTGGTGCGGCTCATCCACGGTCCACGGGGTACTTGCGGAGGCCGGTGAACTGACCGGCGAGGAGCAACAGGAACAAGGGGTATTCGCGGTACCGAGGCCACAGGCGTCGAGGCTCGGTCGCCAGACGAAAGAGCCACTCGAGCCCAGAGCGCCGCATCCAGGGCGGCGCCTGGCGCTTCCGGCCTGACAGGAAGTCAAACGCCGCGCCCACACCGATCAGAACCGGCGCCTTCAACCGCGGCCGATTGCGCGCCATCCAGTGTTCCTGAGTTCCCGTCCCCAAGCCGACCCAAACGATATCTGGATTGGCGGCGTTGATCTGCTCGACGAAACCCTCTTCCTCGGAATCAGCGATCTCCCCGAAGGGTGGAGAGATCGTCCCGACCACTCGAAGACCCGGAATGCGATCGGCAAGTCTTTCGGCCAGAGCCTCAGGCACTGCGGGACCCCCGCCGAAGAAGAAGTGCCGGTAGTCTCGTCCAACACCGTGCTCGCACAAAGCGAGCATCAAGTCCGGCCCGTAGACACGCTCGACGTGCCGAAAGCCGGCCAGTCGGCACAGCCAGACGAGGGGCATCCCGTCGGGCGTCGTCGCGCCACTGCGGTTCAAGACCTTGCGAAGCGCGGGGTCCCGTCGGCATGCCATGATGCTGTGGACCGCTGCCACGCAGAGGTAGGTGCCGCGATGGTGCGTGATATGGACGTCGACGACTTCCTGAACTTGCCCCGGGTTAACAGGACTGATGCGGACCCCCAGAACGGCGATGCCCTCCGTCACTGCGTTCCTCCAGAACGCCCCGTGGGCGGCGTCGAACAGCGTGAAGCCACGACATCGTGGGCAAGGCAAGGGGGTGTGGCAAGTTTGCGCACTTCTAGTCCCGGCGCGGGTGAGGAGGGGTCTCCCCCGGCATCTCCGTCTCGCCTGGCGATCGGGAGGTGTACAGACCGTAGTCGTAGAAGGGCTTCCGGAAGAGGTAGAGCAGTTTGTGGAGCAGCGCGGCGAAGGGAGAGAAGTATGCAAGATAGGCGAGAACAGGGCTTCGGAATGCGAGAAGCCCCGGGTAGTCGGTGAGTGCAAGATGACGGTGGAAAGGGTCAGCAACGAATGGTCCCAGATCCTGGTTCAAGACGATTCGCTCGAAGGGAGGGACCAACCCTCGCTCGGCGGCGAGCCGGAGGTGCGGAACACGCTCAACCGGAATCTGGAGAAGGTCGCATACGACACGTGCCGCGGCTCCCGGGCTGTCCGCCACGACAACCCATCCCAGGGGGACGGGTCGACCGCGCAGAGGGCCGCTCTCGTCGAGGCCGTAGCTGCCGTCTACGACCGCAACCCGTGTCTTGACGAGCTCATTGACCCTCAACACAACTTCGTTGAAATAAGGGTGCAATCGTAGCCGGTCTCCAGGCTCAGGGATGCAACCCCATTGATTCTTGAAGGCAAGGCTCAGCACCGTATACATGTGGACCTTCGGGACAGGGACAGTCACGAGGAAGTCGATGTCATCCGTGAGAAGCCTCGGCAGGCCAATCTCGACCTCCCGCTTCCCGACGGAGAGGGACACACGCCTTCGTTCGACTCGGCTCAAGTTGACGACCTTTACGCCAAGCCGGGCGGCAATGTCGAAGATTCCTGTCCTGTGATAAACAGCGTCCATGGAGAATCGGTTGTAGCCTCCGGGGTCCGAATCACCAAGGATAAGGTTCGGGGTGTAGTCGGAGAGAGCGATCAACACGGCCTCAAGGGCCGCAATCGATGTCATGACACCAGGAGAGTAGACGGGGAGTGTCAGGTTTGGTTTGACGAAGAGCACGCTGGATCGGCTGACGAAAGCCGACAGGCCAATGTGATCAAGTCCTGCCCGTATGGCCCCGAGGTAATCCCCTGCGATTCGACTCACAAAGACGTTCGGCATGTGCTGGCTGGACGCATTCTCCCCAAGTCTGTGCCTGCACGCTTCGGCCGCGGTTCTTGGAGCCGCGGTGTACCCGCGCCTTTCGAGAACGACCTCGCCTCGCCGTCTACCGCGGTCCCGGGAATCTGATGAAGTACGCGGTCCCGGGAGCGCCGAGGCGTTCGAGTCGAATGGCCGAGTGCTCGGCAAGGAACTCGTCCACGGCACGACGACAACCCACGAAGTCCTCGTAGTCGTCGAATTGCACGATCCCACCGGGCGCGACAAGCGGCGCCCACCGCGCCAGGGCCGCCCTGGTGGGCTCGTAGAAGTCGCAGTCAATATGCATCAGAGCGATCGCCGAAATGTCCGCGACCGGGAACGTGTCGCGAAACCACCCCTTGTGAAACACCAGTCTGTCCTCGTCGATGGCAAGGAGTCTCATGATCCGGAGGACGCGTCTGGGGCTTCCGACGACATCCCCGACCCAGGGATCTGCCAGGGGCCCGTCCTCGGTCGAACGTTGCGGCAAGCCTTCCCAGGCGTCGAAGAGATGAATACGCTTGCGGCATTCTCGAGTGAAGGCCGCCATGATCGCGGCCGCCCCCCCATCCAGGACGCCGCATTCGACGACATCACCTGCAACGCCGGTTCCGCAAACGGTTCGGGCATGCTGCGCCAGGGCCCGAAGGCGGTTCGGGTGGACCTGAGTGTAAGGAAAGGCGGTCCGGAACGGTTCCTCGAGCTGCATGCCTATGGCAGCAAGTCCCCGGTGGATGCCCCTTAGCCACGGCTGATACCGCTTCGGAATCAACGTTCGCAGCAGGCGCAGTGGTTGATCGGGGGCATTTCTCATGATCGCCTTGCCTCGGGGAAGAAAGCCTGTGGCCCGGGCCGGTATCAGGCCTGACAGATGCCAGGTCGCATTCTACTTCCAGAAGCGCGAGGGGTTGGTTTCCACCGCGCTCACCCCTGCTCGAGTCTTCCTGAGATTGGCGAAGATGCGGACCTGCACCGCTGCACGTGAGGAGGTCGAGAATCATCGTCGAGTCATCGGGTTCGCCGAGGCGATCAGGGCGAACCTTTCATGCCTACTATACTATCTCGACCAGGTGCGCAGGCACTCATCCTCCGCCGCCGAAACCCGAGATGACGGTCATGACCCACCCGATCGTCCACAACTACACCGACGCCGGCCTCCCGATGGGATGCGTCGTCATCGACTCCACCCTTCGCGCTCGCGCCCACGGTGGATTGAGGATGTCCTCCACCGTCGACGAGCCGGAACTGCGAGATCTGGCCCGCTCGATGACGCTCAAGTATGGCTACCTTCGCCAGCCTTTTGGCGGGGCGAAGGCCGGTGTCCGCGCCGATCCGGAGGCACCACCCGAGGAGCGGCGGGAACGGCTGGCTCGATTCGCCGAAGCGGCCGCTCCCTTGCTCCGCAGCCGCGCTTACGTCCCGGCGCCCGACATGGGGACAGATGTTGACGACATTCGTCTCGTCCTGCGCTCCGCCGGGGTGCCAGTGTCACCCCGGCAACTGCGCGTTTCACGCTCCGGCTACTACACGGCTGTAACTACCTTCTGTAGTCTGCAGGAGGCGGCGGTCATCGCCGGCGTGACCCTCAAGGGGGCTCGGGCGACGATCGAGGGGTTTGGAAAGGTCGGCAGTGCGCTGGCCGGGCTGTTGGCCGCCGCCGGGGTCCGCGTCGTCGCCATCTCCACTTCGCGCGGTGCCCTCTACGATCCCTCGGGGCTGGACATCGAACGGCTGACGGCGCTTGCCACCTCTTCGGGGAGCATAGTCGTGCAACGCTACCAGGATGCTCAGTCGCTCCCAGCAAACGCTCTCCCGACGCTTCCGGCCGATGTTCTGTTGCCGTGCGCCGGCTACCACAGTATCGACGCGGCCGTGGCTACCCACATCCATGCGCGCATTGTCTGTTCGGGGGCGAACAACTCGCTGACCAGCGATGCCGAGCTTGATTTGCTGCGGCGAGGGGTCGTCGTCGTCCCTGACTTCGTCGCCAACTGCGGAGGCGTCCTGGGCTCGGTTCTCGAGTTCGCCTCGATCGGCACGCCCGAGATCGAGAGCACCTTGCGCCTTCACACCCAGACCCATGTCGGCCGCATCCTGAGCTCCGCTCGAAAGCAAGCGGTCTCCCCGCGCCAGGTGGCGGAGACCCTGGCCATGCGCCGCTTCCAGACCATGGCCGACGGAGGACGATCCGGCGGAGCCGCCAGGGTCTTTGAGTTCGGAATGAGTCTGTATCGCAAGGGACTCGTGCCGGCGTCCCTTTTCGCCGCGCTGGCCAGGCCCGCCCTGCACAGGCGCTTGGCGTGGCAGGAATCGGACGGAGACTAGTGGCTTCGGCGCGGCGCCTGTGCTCAGGCCGCTCAGGACTTGCCATCCGCCTGATACCCGGGAGCGGCGGGATGGAGTCTCCGTTCAATGCCTTCGCGCACAGCGCGACCAAAGAAGAGTGGCAGGCCGATCAGGTACCGCACGGCCAGGCGACGCGGCTCAATCAGGAGTCGACCCAGCCATTCCAGGCCCAGACGGCGCATCCAGCGGGGCGCTCGGCGGAGCCGGCCCGAGGCGTAGTCGAAGATGGCGCCGACGCACCACACGACCGGCACTCCGAGCCTGGGTGCCTGCTCCACCATCCACCGCTCTTGAGCCGGACTGGTCATGCCCACGAGCAGGACGTCCGGCCGAGCTCGTCGGATCTCGGCAATCAACGCCTGTTCCTCGCTGGCATCGAAGTACCCCGGATGAGAGCCGAGTACCACGAGGCCAGGATGGCGAAGGGCGAGGCGCTCTGCTGCCTCTCGGGCGACGCCGTCGGCCGCCCCGACGAAGTACAGGCTCATGGGGCGCTCGACACAAAGCCGGCTGAGGGCGTCGATCCAATCCGCCCCGGTGAGACGGTGCGGAAGACTGTGACCCGCCAGCCAGGCAGCCACGCGGGGGCCGTTTCCGTCCACGTACACCACGTCGACGTCGTCCAGGCATTGGCGGAAGGCGCGATCGGCCATGGCAAGGTTGCAGGTGTGCGCGTTGGCGTAGGCGATGAGCAGCGGCGGGCATCCCGGTGTCTCTACGGTTCGGACGACCGCCTCCAGGAGTCCCTCAAGGCTGAGCCTGGAAACCGCAATTCCCAGGACCTCAACCTTGTCGAACGGCGCGGCGCTCACGCGAACCGTCCGCCAGAGTCGGATCGGCTGCGGAAGCGGCTCGCGAAGCGGCGAGGGATCCTCTCGGCATGAAGCGGGCAGCTCATGAGCACGGCGTGCGACCACGCGACGGCGCCTGGTGGCGCGTCCATCAAACCGTCCTCCGTCGCTGGATCGGTGACGCCTTCCGCGGCGCGCCCTCCGGCTACGCGGTGAAGACCGATCTCTTCGACGAGGCGAGCGGGCCCTACCACCACGCTTCAGACCTCCCGGGGCACCTTCGCTTCATCGGCCTCGACATCGATCGTACGGTTGCCGCCCTGGCCGACGCTCGCATCGGGAGCGAGGACTCGTCGCGGCACTGCGTGGTGGGCGACGTTCGCCGCCTCCCCTTCCCCTCTGGCAGCGCCGCGGCCGTCCTTTCTCTCTCGACCCTGGATCACTTCGACGCTCCATCCCAGATCCACCATGCCCTGATCGAGATCCACCGGCTTCTCCGCCCGGGCGGGGCAATGCTCCTCACCCTCGACAACCCTAGGAACCTGGAAGTCGCTCTCCGGGAGGTGCTGCCGCGGTCCATCGTGCGTCGGCTTCGGGCCGATAGGTTCCCGATTGGCAAGACTCTCACGTCACGCGAGGGTACTCGTGTCTTGACGAGCGTCGGATTCGAGGTCGAAGGACCATTCTACATCGACCATTCCGTGCGCTACCCATCCATCCGGATCGTGCACATGCTCGAACACCGTGCCCCTTCGTGGGCCGCCTGGATGGAACGCCTCCTTCTGGGGATGGAGAAGTTGGCGGCGACTCCTCTAGCCCCAATCACTGGACACTATGTGGCCTGGATCGCCAGCAAGCCGCGGAAAGCCCCATCCACCGGCTAGGATCCGCGCAAGCCCGCATGGCGCGGAGGCACTTGCACCATAGTCACCCGCGTGGCCGGCGCGCGCCCTCCCGAAGCCCCTATTCCCAGAGACGGTATCCGTAGCGCCAGAGCCATGGCCACGTGAGCAGAACGGTGACGGTCTTCTGAATCCACCCCATCCCGGCCTTCCATTCCTCATCGGCTCGGATGAGGACATCTCCCGTCCTCA
>MGNZ01000081.1:21957-23431 GCA_001795235.1 Chloroflexi bacterium RBG_16_64_32
AGAGTGGGTCGGACGCAGGCGACCCACCCTCGAGCCGGAGACCGGCAGGCTGCGGTCTGCGCGCTCGACAAGTCCAAGGACGGCGCGCAGGCACCGTTCAGGATCCTCGGCGAAGTCCTCGTAGCGGATTCGGAGATAGCGGACGGCCGAACCCTTCCGGTTCCACATCAGCTCGGTGGCCAGGTTCCACACAAGCCACATCAGTCCATTCTTCACCGCGCCGGCCCGGGGGAGGTAACGGTCGCCGGCAGGGTCGTACTTGGGCTTCGCCATGGCGAAACCCGTCGCGCGAGGGTCCCTCACGAGATGAACGAGATAGAGGCGGAGATGGGGGATTCGCTCTAGGAGTCGGCCATACATGGGGGCCTTGGAGGAGTCGATGATGAGGTCTGCCCCCGACTCCTCATCGATCAGGGTGTACAGGCTCTCAAGGGCATGTACGGCGTCGGCTTCGACCTGGCGGCGGAGGCCGGATCCGCCCGTCAGGATTTGCCGCAGAAGGACCCGAGTGCGCAGCATCGCGCCCGGAATCGAGGCCAGTGTGGCGATCGAGGCCTCGCCTGCCTCGTCGGCGAATCGGGCCGCGATCTTGGACCATACAGGACACTCCGAGAACCGCCGGCCGCAGCCGCATTGGAAGTCGCGCTTCCAGCCTCGATCCCCTGCATACCAGAGTTCGCCGGCGAAGCAATGATCCTCTACCTGACCCAGCAGGTGGCCGAGAATCGTGGACCCGCTTCGCCCCCACCCGGCGATGTAGAGAACCCGGATGGTTTCGGCCGGTCCTCGCACGGAGACGTCGCCTTCATCGGGGTGCGCCTCAACCACGAGCGTCGTCCTGCCACATCTGGTATCGTCGGAAGAGCTCCGCCAGGGACCGTTCGGGGATGTGTTCCCGCACGGAGGCCGCGCAATAAGCGGGATCCTCGGGATCGAAGGGTCGGGATAACACCTGCGCCAGCGCGGCCGCGAGGCTTCCGGTATCCCTGTGCCTCACCAGAACCCCCAACTTCGGGTCGCGATCGAGGATCGGGCCGATCTGCCCGATGTCGAACGAGACGACTGGCGTCCCGCACGCCAAGGCCTCGAACGCGGTCCGCGGCCCCGATTCGAAAGCGGAACTGCAGGCATCCACATCGCAGGCGCGGTAGAGCCGCGCTAGTTCGCGGCGGCTGACGGAGCCCATGAGACGAACGCTCTCGGCTACCCCCAGTGCGTGCGCGGCGGCCTCCACCGCCGGCGACAGTTCCCCTTCGCCGACCATGAGAAGGTACACATCGGGCATGGCCTCAGCCAATTCGGCGAAAGCTCGCAGCAATAGGAGAGGGTCCTTTTGCGGCTCCACGCGCCCTGCGAGCAGGACGATCTTGGAAGCGGCCGGCAGGCCCAGGTCTTCCCGCAGGCGAATCGCACCCTCCACTCGTTCCTCCGCCGTCCCGAGGTTGAAGACGAGGGGATCTGCCCACTGCATCAA
>MGNZ01000082.1 GCA_001795235.1 Chloroflexi bacterium RBG_16_64_32
GCCTACGCCGTCGCCAACGCCGTCGCCCACGCCATCGCCCACGCCCACGCCGTCGCCGACGCCGACGCCTACGCCTTCGCCAACGCCGACGCCAACGCCAACGCCGTCGCCGACGCCATCGCCCACGCCATCTCCGACACCGACGCCAACGCCGTCGCCGACGCCCACGCCGACGCCCACGCCGACGCCCACCGCCGCGACGGCGGCCGCTCTTAGCGTGGCTGCCACCCCAGCGCCTGGAGCCGTTGCTCTGCCCGCAGGAGGGGCCGGCTATTTTGGTGGGTCCGGGCCTAGCGGTTCGCTTATCCTCATCGTCATCGCTGGGCTGTTCTGCTCCCTGGTCGTAGGTCTCGTCTCTTGGCGGCGCTGGCGGGCAGGGCGCAGGTAACCGGCGCGAGGTTCGGCCGAGGTCACGCCCGCATCATGAATGAAAGACGGCCGGCGATAGTGGTTCGCCGGCCGTCGAAGCTGCTTGTGTGGTGGAGGTATGGGTCTAGACGGGCTCCTTCTCCACGTTGGACTTGATTTGCTCTATTACCTCCGGCGTGACCTCTACGATGCCGTGCTCCTTGGCGTGTTCCTCTGCGTTCTTCATCAGTTCTTCTTCGGTCTCGCCGCGCACCACATGGGGGCAGCCACTCGCCGGATTGACCTTACCGCAGTCGATGATGTAGCCCATACGAGGCGACCTCCCAGATATTGTTGAGATATACGGTACGTAAAGTAGGGTATCGTCTTTGCGAGGTCGCAGTCAAGCGGGCGGCCGCCATCTATGGGAGCAGCACCACCTTGCCGAAGTTGCGCCGCTCACGCACGTAGCGGTGCGCGGCGGCCGCCTCGGCCAGGGGGAAGGTGCGGTCAACCACGGTGCGCAGCTTGCCCTGCTGGAACAGACGGAGGACCTCGTCCATCGCGGGGCCGGCGCCTCCAGCGGCGATCTCCGCTCCCAGGTAGAACCCGGAGATCGATAGGTTCTTAAACATGAGGCTGCGGGGGTCGACGGAGTTGGCCTCGCCGGAGGAGTTGCCGACGGTGCTCAGTCGCCCGTAACGGCCCATCGCCGCCACCGATTTGTCGAACACCTCTCCGCCGACCGACTCCAGGACGACGTCCGCGCCGGCGGCCTCCGTGATGCGGTTCACCTCCTGCACGAAGTCCTTGTCGCGATAGTTGATCGCGTGGTCGGCGCCCAGCTCCACGCAGCGAGAGCACTTGTCGTCGCTGCCGGCGGTAGTGATGACGCGGGCCCCTGCCAGCTTCGCGACCTGGATAGCGGCAACGCCGACGCCGGAGCCGCCGGCCTGGATGAGGGCGGTCTCGTTGGCCTGGAGCCGGCATAGCTTGTGGAGGGCGAACCAGGCGGTGAGGAAGACAACGGGGATGGTGCAGCCTTCCTCGAAGCTCATGCCCTCTGGCATCCTGTACACACCGGCTTGGTGGACGAGCGCCTTTTCGGCGTAGCCGCCGTCGCCCGATTGTGCGATCACGCGATCACCGACGGCCAGGCCCTCCGCCCCCTCGCTCAGCGCCTCGATGGTGCCGGCGACCTCCCAGCCGGGGGTGAATGGCAGAGCGGTGAGGCCGCCGCCGTAGGTGCCCTGGCGGCGGGAGAGGTCGCCGCGGTTGATTGAGGCGGCATGGACCTTGACGACGACGCGCCTCGGCGCCGGTTGCGGGTCCGGAGCGTCCTCGTAGCGCAATACGCTCTCGTCGCCGTATTCGTGGACGCGGATCGCTTTCACGAGGAGCTCCTTTCCGCCGGAGGCGATCGCGCCTCCGACGCACCGGTATTCTGTTGGCGTAGGGCCAATAATAGGATGCGGCTCGGCGGCGGACAAGGGTGGGTAGGGGCAGTCGTATAATGGAGGAGGCTGCTGAAATACCCTTCTGGTCCGTTCATGGTTCGACGGGCTCACCACGAACGGAGACATATGAGCACCCAAATCCGCCCGCCCTTCGACAAGCTCAGGGCAGGCTCAGGGCGAGCGGATCGTGCCAGCGGTAAGGTGGAGCGATGCCGAAGCTAGCCGGGAAGGCGATACCCCTGTCGGAGCGGCTCGATGGCCTCACCAAGGAAGGTGAGCTGCACGAGCGGCTGGAAGGAAACAAGGTGCGCTGCTACGCCTGCGGTCATCGCTGCCTGATCCTGGACGGGCAGCGGGGTGTCTGCCAGGTGCGGTTCAATCGCGGCGGCGCCCTGATGGTGCCGCACAGCTACGTGGGCGCGCTTCAGTGCGATCCGACGGAGAAGAAGCCGCTGTTCCACGTGCTTCCGGGCTCGCGGGCCCTGACGTTCGGAATGCTGGGCTGCGACTATCACTGCTCGTACTGCCAGAACTGGCTCACCTCCCAGGCGCTGCGCGACCCGGCGGCCGGGCTTGCGCCGGAGGAGATCTCCGCTGATGGCCTGGCGACCATGGCGGAGCAGCTGGACGCGAAGGTGGTCGCCAGCTCGTACAACGAGCCCCTAATCACGAGCGAGTGGGCTTTGGACGTGTTTAAGCTGACGAAACCGCGCGGTCTGGTCACCGCCTACGTCTCCAACGGCAACGCCACGCGGGAAGTGCTTGAGTACCTGCGGCCGTGGCTGGACTGCTACAAGATAGACTTGAAGTCGATGTCGGACAGGAGCTACCGGCGCCTCGGAGGCAAGCTGGAGAGCGTCTTGGAGACCGTACGCATGGTGCGCCGGATGGGCTTCTGGATGGAGATAGTCACTCTTCTCGTGCCCGGCTTCAACGCTTCCGACGAAGAGGTACGGGAGGCGGCGCGATTCCTGGCGGGGGTTTCGCCTGACGTGCCCTGGCACGTAACGGCGTTCCACAAGGACTACCGGATGACGGACCCGGAGAACACAGGGACCCGCGCGCTGCTGCGAGCGGCGGAGATCGGCCGCGAGGAGGGGTTGCGGTTCGTCTACTGCGGCAACCTGCCGGGCCAGGTCGGCGACAACGAGAACACCCTCTGCCCCAACTGCGGGAAGCCGCTCGTCCGGCGCTACGGCTACAAAATCCTGGAGTACGCACTGACCGCCGAGGGTGCCTGCCCGGACTGCGGGACGGCCATCCCCGGCATCTGGTCCGTCCCCGTCGCCTGAGACGACCACGGGCGCATGCGCTCGCGCATGTCGGCCGGGCACGACGTATAGATTTCGCCTGCGGGAGCGTCCTATACTGGAGCTGGCGGTCCGGTCTGGCGGGCTCTCGTTCGGGCAGGAGAGGAGGTACGAGCGATGGCGAGTGTCGTGACCAACGACATGAGCATCGTAATTGGAGGAGACGCGGGGCAGGGGGTGGAGTCAAGCGGGGCGGGGTTCTGCTTATCGTTCGCCCGAGCCGGGTTGCACGTGTTCGGGATGCAGGACTACCACTCGCGCATCCGCGGTGGACACAACTTCTATCAGATCCGGCTTTCAGAAAAGCCACGACTTTCCCATAGCAATCCCGTCCACCTGCTGATCGCCCTGACGCCGGAGACGGTGCGGCTACACCTGGACCAGCTGGCCGAGGGGGCGGCGGGGGTTCTTCCGGAAAGGTTTGAGATTGATCCGGCGCCGCTGGAGAAACGGGGCGTGCGCGTGGACACCCTCCCTTTGATCCGCATGGCGGAGGAGCACGGTAACCGCGTGATGGCCAACACGGCCGCTCTGGGCGCCGCGGCGGGGATCACTGAGTTCCCGCTTCAGTTCATGGAGAGTGTCATCCGCGATAACTTCGCGGCCAAGGGTCAGCAGACGGTGGATACCAACCTGAAGGTGGCCGAGGCCGCCTATGGCCTGGCGAGAGATCGCTACGGCGCCGACTTCCCTTACAAGCTGGTGCCCGTGGATGGGGCACCCCGCCGGATGCTGATGAACGGGAATCAGGCGCTGGCCATGGGTGCGCTGGCCGGAGGCTGCCGGTTCGTCTCCGCCTATCCCATGACCCCGGCGACCTCCATCTTCGAGTGGTTGTCGGGGCTTCCCCGCGAGTACGGAGTGGTGACAAAGCACGCTGAGGACGAGATAGCAGCAGCCGATATGGCGATCGGTGCTTCATTCGTCGGGGCGAGGGGGATGACCGCTACCTCAGGCGGCGGGTTCTGTCTTATGGTGGAGGCGCTGGGCCTCGCGGCCATGACCGAGGTGCCAATGGTAATCATGCTGGCACAGCGAGGGGGCCCGAGCAACGGACTGCCCACTCGCACGGAGCAGAGTGACCTGCTTTTCGCTATCAACGCCTCGCACGGCGAATCCCCCCGCATCGTGACCGCTCCAGGCACCGTGGAGGAGTGTTTCGAAGCGGGCTGGCGGGCCTTCAACCTCGCCGAGAAGTACCAGTGTCCGGTCGTAGTGATGACCGATTCGTTTCTCGCGTCCACGCTGCGCACGCTGGATATGGACGCCATCGACTTCTCAAGCGTGAGTATCGACCGGGGTTCAACACTGACCCCTCAGGAGCTGGACGGGCTCACGAACGGCTACAAGCGTTTCGAGTTCACGGAGACGGGAATCTCGCCGCGGGCGCTGCCCGGGCAACATCCCGCCGCCGCCTTCTCCGCTGCCAGCGACGAGCACGACGAGGAGGGGCATTTCCTGGAAGAGATCGAGGGCCGCCGTCGCATGATGCAGAAGCGAATGCGCAAGCTGCGGGAGGCGGAGAGGGAGATGCGACCGCCCAAGCGGTATGGGCCGCCGGAGGCGGAAACCACGCTCGTATGCTGGGGCTCCTCGTTTGGGCCGTGTAAGGAGGCCGCTGACGAGATCAACGACGCCGGCGGTAGCGCCAACGTTCTCCAGTTCGGGGATCTGTGGCCTCTGCCGGAAGAGGTTACCGCCGCGGCGCTGAGCGAGTGCAGGCGCACGGTGACGGTCGAGCAGAACTACACGTCCCAGCTGGCCAAACTGCTGCGGATGACGACAGGGATCAAGGTGGACGGAACGTTGAACAAGTACGATGGCCGGCCCTTCGCGCCGGAGGAGATCGTCGCCGGGCTGGGCAAGGAGGTGGTCAGTGGTTACGCGGCTTGACCCCAAGCTGTTCGACGCGACGACAGACATCACGTGGTGCGCGGGCTGCGGCGACTTCGCCATCCTGAAGGCGCTGAAGCTGGCCCTTGCGGATCTGGGCATCGAGCCGTACCAGGCGC
Organism: Chloroflexi bacterium RBG_16_64_32; assembly: GCA_001795235.1. Taxonomy (GTDB): domain Bacteria; phylum Chloroflexota; class Dehalococcoidia; order SM23-28-2; family RBG-16-64-32; genus RBG-16-64-32. The sequence continues at coordinate 5,128 of MGNZ01000082.1, forward strand.
TGGTGGTGTCCGGCATTGGCTGCGGCAGCAAGCTTCCGGACTACATGAACGTCAACGCCTACCTGACCAATCACGGCAGACCTTTACCCATCGCGACGGCAGCCAAGCTCGCCAACCCGGACCTCCACGTTATCGTCACCAACGGAGACGGTGACAGCTATGGGATCGGCGGCAACCACTTCGTGCAGTCGTGCCGCCGGAACCCGAACCTCACGCACATCGTGGAGAACAACCAGATCTACGGGCTGACCAAGGGCCAGTACTCGCCAACGAGCGACAAGGGGTTTGTCACCACCACGTCCCCGGACGGCGCCATCGAGCTGGCTTTCAACCCGCTGTCGGTCGCTCTAGGCGCCGGCGCTACCTTCATCTCCCGCGCTTTCGCGGGAGAGCCTAAGCATATGGCCGGGCTGATCGCCCAGGGGATCCAGCATCGAGGCTACGCCCTGATCGACGTCCTCCAGCCGTGCGTCACCTTCAACCGGACCAACACTTATGACTGGTACCGCAAACGGGTGTATCACCTGGAGGACGAGGATTACGACCCCTCCGACCGGAAGGCGGCTTGGGAGAAGGCGCACGAATGGGAGGAGCGCATACCACTGGGCGTTCTCTACCGGGTGGAGGGGGCGCCCGCTTATGAGGACCAAGTGAAGGCACTGGAGGGGGGTTCGCCGCTGAGCCGTTTGGACGATCTGGTGAAAGATCCGCGCCCGCAGCAGTACGAACGGCTCAAGGAGCGGTTCACGTAATGCCGCAGATGGGGGGGCAGAAGGAAGGCGCACTGGACTACGGCCAGTTCTTGAGTGAGGTTCAGGCGAACGGCAGCTTTACCAGCCGAGAAGAGACAGAGGGTGCGGTGGCCAGCGTCCTGATGGCGATGGCGGAGGTCCTCCCGCGTGAACAATTGCAAGCGCTGGCGACGCGGCTGCCGCCGGAGGCGATGGTGTTCCTGCGCCGCTCGGGCTCGGAGCCTGACCCGCTGTTTGATAGCCACCTTTTCTTAGGCTGGGTGGTGTCCAGCGTGGACGCCACCTGCGGACGTGACGAGACGACGGGCGGGCTGGACATGACGGCATCCTACTCGGGGCCAGAGGCGATTCGCCGTGCCCAGTGCGTGTTCTCCGCGCTGAAGAAGCGTATTGAGCCGGACCATCAGCAGGTGCTGGCTGACCTCTTGCCGGAAGACGTGAACGGCTGGTTCCTGAACGCCTAGTCAACCTCGCCCACGTGCTCCGGCTCGTACTCGCGTAGGATAACGGCCTGGGCGGGCTCGAAGAAGAGGTCGTCGCAGAGGTCGCATGAGGTGATGTGGGCGAAGGTGGCGTCGTCCGGATGCGCGCCACCCTCCAGGTAGCGGAACATCAGCGAGCGGGCCTTGGCGCAGGGGATTTCGGCTGGTCGGGCCACCTTCACGGCGGTGCGCCCCAGGAGGAGGGCGATTAAGGGCGCGCGGCAGCCCTCGCAGGCCATGAGGTGTCCCTGCAGCCACAGCTCGTGCTCATCCATGCCGGCGATGACGCCCACGCGGACCGCGTCAGGGATGTGGAGGGCGGGCACCACGTGCTTGGCCTGACCTCCCGGCATCCGGTCTTCTCGTCCGGTAGTCATCATCGTGCTCCCAAAATCTAGGGGTCACGCCTGTTCCCCTGCGGCTCCGTGGGCCGCTGGCGCTGGGCGCAGGCGGCAGGCCCAATACCATTATACGCGGTGGGCTGATAACTCTAGCTTTTTCTAGTAACGGACTTCTATTGACGCGACGCCACGATCGCCTAGAATTTGAGCCAGTAGATAACAGGAGGTGCTGAATATAGCCTGAACGAAATCGGAAATCTGGGCCGCAGATGCCGGCGAGGCTCGTGGTTCAAAAAGTCGCTCTTGTCATCATTCATTCGATAATTCGACCCGCATGGCCGCAATCGCCTCCCTCGCTCGGCAACGGTGGCGGCCCGCCATGATGCCACCCACGGGATTGCCTAAAGGGGTGCTGCACCCCGCACCCCGTAGAGCGAGGGAGGCCGGTGATAGCAGAAGGGCCACCGAGGCCGTATTCATTGGCGGAAGGCTACGCCTACTGCCAGCGCCTCGCGACGAGCCACTACGAGAACTTCAGCGTAGCGTCGTGGCTATTGCCGCGTCCGCTACGGCCCCACATGTACGCCGTCTACGCCTATTGCCGCGGCGTCGATGATCTGGGCGACGAGGCCGAGGGCGACCGCTTGGCGCTTCTGGACGGCTGGGAGGCGGAGCTACGGCGTTGCTACGAGGGGAGCCCGCAGCAGCCGGCGTTCGTCGCTCTCCAAGAGACGATTCGTCGATTTGACATCCCCACCGAGCCGTTCCGGCGGCTTATCGAGGCCAACCGCGCGGACCAGCGGGTCAGCCGCTACAGGAGCTATAACGACCTTCTGGGCTACTGCGAGAACTCCGCCAATCCGGTAGGCCGCCTGGTGCTGTATATCTACGGGTACCGCGACGAAGAGCGCCAGAGGCTTTCGGACGCGACCTGCACCGCGCTCCAGCTCACAAACTTCTGGCAGGACGTGCGGCGCGATCTGGACAAGGGTCGGATCTATATCCCGCTGGAGGACATGGAGCGCTTCGACTACGGCGAGGCTGACCTGCTGGCGGGGCGCTCCGACGGGCGGTTCCGGGACCTGATGGCGTTCCAGGTACAGCGGACGCGAGAGCTGTTCCGTGACGGGCTGGCGTTGATGCCGAAGGTGAGCGGGCGTCTGACGCTGGACCTGCGCCTATTCAGCCTGGGCGGACTGGCCGTTCTTGACGCGATAGAAGGGATGGGGTACGACGTGCTGCAGCGGCGGCCGACGTTATCCAGAGCGCGCAAGGCGTGGCTGGTCGTGCGGGGACTGCTGCCAATACGGGTACGGGTGGAGAAGGCGCCATGAGGAGCGATCTGACGGTTGCCTACGACCGGTGCCAGCAGGTGACCAAGCGGGAGGCCAGGAACTTCTACTACGGTTTCATGCTGCTTCCCGCCCAGCAACGGCGCGCAATATACGCCGCCTACGCCTTCGCGCGGGAGTGCGACGATATCGTCGACGCCGACCTGCCAGGGGAAGAGGCGTCCGTTCGCCTGGCGGCCTACCGTGAGTCGCTCGACCGCTGTCTGGCGGGGCGTCCCCAGGGGCCCGTATTCCTAGCCCTGCGGGATGCCATCGACCGCTACCGGATCCCGCACGACTACTTCTATCGCCTCGTCGAGGGGGTGGAGACGGACCTGAGCGTGCGGCGGTACGCCAATTTTGAGGAGCTGAAGCGCTACTGCTATCTCGTGGCCTCCGTGGTGGGGCTTGTCTCGATAGAGATTTTCGGCTATCGGGGCGGCGGGCAGACGCGGGAGTACGCGGCGGACCTGGGCATCGCCCTGCAGCTCACGAACATATTGCGGGATGTGCAGGAAGACCTCCAGCGAGACCGCATCTACCTGCCGCAAGAGGAGATGGCTCGCTTCGGCTATGGGGAGGCCGATCTACGTGCCGGCGTGGCAAACGATGCGTTTCGCCGCGTGATGGCGTTCCAGGTCGCGAGGGCCGACGAGTACTACGAGAGCGGGAGGCGGCTCCTGCCCTGCCTGCCGAGGCGGGCGAGGGCGTGCGTGGGCGTGATGGCGGGCATCTACAGCACAATCTTGGACGATATCCGACGGGAGCCGGAGGGGGTACTTAAGCAGCGCATAGGCCTGAGCGCGGGTCAGAAGCTGGCACTGGCGGGCCGGGAGCTGGTACGGAGCCTGGTACCGTGAGCGCGAGGCCGTCCGTTATGGTGGCCGGGGGCGGGCTGGCGGGCATCGCCGCCGCCTGTGAACTGGCGGACGCCGGCCTTGGGGTGACGCTGCTGGAGCAGCGGCCGTTCCTGGGAGGACGCGCCTATTCCCACGTGGACAAGCGGTCCGGTGTGGAGGTGGACAACGGACAGCATGTGTTCCTGGGATGCTGCGCGCACTACATCCGGCTGTTGAAGCGGCTGGGGGTGTGGCACAAGGTCAATCTCCAGAAACGGCTGCGGGTGCGGGTAATCGATAAAGTGTGGGGCGAGAGCGTGTTGGAGAGCGGGGCGCTGCCGCCGCCGTTGCACCTGCTGCCCTCGCTGCTACGCTTCCGCTCCCTCTCACCGTCCGAGAAGGTGCGCGCGGCCTACGCGATGACGCGGATCCGGTCCCTGAACCGGGCGGCGCGCCGGGACCTGGACGATATTACCTTCGCTGACTGGCTGCGGGCGCACGGGCAGTCTGAGAACGCGATCCGCGGGTTCTGGAACCTGATCGTGCTGCCGACTCTGAACGGTGACGTGACTACGGTCTGCGCAGACCTGGCCCTGATGGTCTTCCAGGAGGGGTTCCTGCGCGACCGGACCGGCGCCAACGTGGGCTGGGCCAGGCTGGGGCTGTCGGGGCTGCTGGCGGAGGCCGCGCGCGAGTACATCGAGTCGCGCGGAGGCGAGGTGCGGCTGGGCCAGGGGGTCAGCGGGGTGCGTGTGGAGGATGGACACGCGGTTGTGAGCGGGCCGGCTGAGCGGGCCGATTACTTGGTGCTGGCCCTGGATTCACGGTCGCTGACGGCGCTGCTGCCGAAGTCACTTCGTGATGAGCCGTTCTTCGGCCGGATCGGACAGCTCGACACCTCGCCCATCGTCAACGTCCACATGTGGTATGACCGCCGGGTGACGGATATGGAGTTCGCGGCGTTCCTGAACACGCCGATGCAGTGGGTGTTCAACAAATCGAAGCTGTGGGGACAGGAAGGTGATGGCCAGTACCTGGACATCTCGTTAAGCGGCGCCCGGGAATTCGTGGAGATGCGCACGCGGGAGCTCGTCGAGCTGTTCAGCCGCGAGGTGCAATCGCTGTTCCCCCAGGCGCGGACGGCGCAGCTCAAGCGCGCGCTGGTGGTAAAGCAACGGCAGGCGACGTTCGCGGCGCGGCCGGGCGTCTCTCGGCTACGGCCCGGACAGCGGACCCCGATAGCCAATCTTTTTTTGGCGGGCGACTGGACGGACACGGGCTGGCCGGCAACCATGGAGAGCGCGGTTCGCAGCGGCGTGCTGGCGGCGCGGGAGGTGCTGAGGGAGGTGGGACAAGCGGACGTGAGAAAGGAGGTGGCGAGCGCGAGCTAGAAGCCAACGTGATGCGAAGACGTGCTGGAATCGTCTAGAGGGAGCAGAAATGAGGATAGTGAAGGCGACAGCGCTGGGGTTTTGCTTTGGCGTACGCCGCGCTATCGAGATGGTAGAGGGGGCCGCCGAAGAGAGGGGGCCCATCGATAGCCTGGGCTCCGTCGTACACAACCCCGCGGTGGTAGACGGTCTGGCGGCAAAAGGGGTGCAGGTGGTGAAAGGGCTCGAAGACGTGCAGAGCAGCACGATCGCTGTCACGGCGCACGGGCGCGGGCCGGAGATCGTGAAGGAAGCGGCGGAGCGCGGGGTGGGCCTCGTCGACGCCACTTGCCCTATAGTCCGGAAATCGCAGAAGGCGGCGCAGAGCCTATGCGCCGACGGGTTCAAGGTGATAATCTACGGCGAAGTGAATCATCCGGAAGTCAGGGGTGTGTTAGCGTGGACGGAAGGCAAGGGAATGGCGATTCTGGATGCGGAGGCGGAGATAGACATACCGCGCCGCAAGGTAGCGCTTCTGGCGCAGACCACCAAGAGCGAAGAGTCGTTCGCGGAGTTTGTGGCCCGCTTTTCGGCCCACAACATCGGCCGCATCAACGAGCTCCACATCGTAAACACGACCTGCCCTGAGACGGATGAGCGGTACCACGCAGCCCGCGAACTGGCGGCTGAGTGCGACGTCCTGATGGTGGTGGGTGGCCGCAACAGCGCCAACACGCGCAAGCTGGCCCAGACATGCGCCAGCATGGGAGTAGAGACGCACCACATCGAGCGGGCGGACGAGATCGTTCCTACGTGGCTGGAAGGGGTCGATTCGGTCGGTGTGACGGCGGGTGCATCTACGCCGGACGAATCGATAGATGAGGTGGTGGCACAATTGCAATCATTGGATAAGAAGCGCAATGCCAAGGGTCGGAGCAAACAGGGTCGCTTCCAACCCAAGGGAATGGGCGCCTGAGAAGGAGGAAGGCACAGTGAAGTTCCTCTCGCAGACGTTCATGATCGGGACCGAGAAGGGACCGCAGTTTATCGACATAACCGAACGAGTAGAGGAAGTGGCCCGGGAATCCGGGGTGCTGAACGGTTTCGCCGTCGTCTTTTCGAAACACACCACGGCCGCGATCCGGATCAACGAGAACGAGCCTGCGCTCATTGCTGACATGGAGCGGATGTTGGAACAGATCGCTCCCTCCCTTGCCGTGTATGAGCATAACGACGCTGTGCATGCGTTCTCTGACAACGGCGAGCGCCCCAACGGGCACTCTCACTGTCAGCACTTGCTGCTCGGCGCCAGTGAGGCTGTGCCGATAGTGGACGGCAGGCTGATCGTTGGTCAGTGGCAGCGGATATTCCTGGTCGAGCTGGACCACGCTCGCGACCGCGAGGTGGTGGTGCAGCTCGTGGGCGAGTAGGCGCAGCCATGGACCTGCCGGCCGCCTTCGGTCGCTACCGAGGGGCGCTGGATGGCAAATTGCGCTCCCTCCTCAGTAGCGGCCTGCCAGCGGGCGGTCATCCGGAGGAGCTGCACCGCATGCTGCGCTATCACATGGGGTGGGAGGACGACGCCGGGCGTCCCGTGCGATCCGACGGTGGCAAGGCGCTGCGTCCCACGCTTTGTCTACTGGCCTGCGAGGCCGCGGGCGGCGACTGGCGGAGAGCCCTCCCCGCCGCCGCCGGCCTGGAGCTGGTGCACAACTTCTCTTTGGTGCATGACGATATCCAGGATCGCGACCCGGAGCGCAGGCACCGCCCCACAGTGTGGCGCGTTTGGGGCGAGGCCCAGGCGATCAACGCAGGTGATGCGCTATTGACGCTGGGCCGGCTGGCGGTGCTGGAGCTCGGGGTCGAGGGCGTCCCAGCGGAGCAGGTCATCGAGGCGGCCCGGGTGCTGGACCACTGCGCGCTGGAGATCGTCGAGGGCCAGGCTCTGGACCTGAGCTTCGAGGAGCGGCTGGACGTTACCGAAGACGCATACCTGGAGATGATAGAGAAGAAGACCGGCGCCCTGTTCGACTGCGCCCTCCGGTTGGGCGGCCTCGTCGGCGCCGGCGACTCGTCGGCGCCGGACGTCCTGGGCGGCATCGGCCGCTCGCTGGGAGTTGCGTTCCAGGTCCGCGACGACATGTTGGGCGTATGGGGCGCGGAGAACCGGACGGGAAAGCGGCCGGCGGCCGACATCCGAAGTCGCAAGAAATCGCTCCCGGTGGTCTACGCGCTGGCTCGCCCGGATGGCGCCGCGGCTGGGGAGTTGGCGCGCATCTACACGCAGGCCCGGCTGAGTGATGCGGACGTGTCAATCGTGCTGGGCGCTCTGGAATCGGTGGGGGCGCGGGAGTACTGCCGGGAGGTGGCGGAGGAGAGGAGGGAGCGGGCGCTGACGGAGCTGGCCGGCGCCGGGCTGGATGAGGGGCCGGCCGCGGAGTTGCGGCAGGTAGCTGAATTCATCCTGGAAAGGGACTACTGATCCCCTAGGAAGGACTTATAGTGGCTGGTCAACCTTTAAGGCTTTCCCTCAAGCTGGGATGGTATTTGCTGAAGCAGCGAATGCGGGGCCGCAAGTACTTCCCTCTCACGATGATCCTGGAGCCGCTGGAGGCCTGCAACCTCACCTGCACCGGCTGCGGTCGCATTCGTGAGTACGAACCGATTATCGACCGGCGGTTGACGGTAGAGGAGTGCCTGCACGCTGTGGAGGAATGTGATGCGCCGGTGGTATCGGTGGCCGGGGGGGAGCCGCTGATGCACCCGCAGATCGGGGAGATCGTGGCGAGGATCATCCGGCAGAAGCGCTTCGTTTACCTTTGCACGAACGCCCTCCTGTACAAGAACGGGATGAAGGTGATCAGACCGTCGCCGTACTTCGCCTTCGTCGTCCACCTTGACGGGCTGCGTAGGACCCACGACATAGCGGTGGAGCGAGAAGGCGTGTACGACGTGGCGATCAAGGCGATCGAGGAGATGCGGGCGGCGGGCTACCGTGTCTGCACGAACACCACGCTGTTCAGCGGCAACCAGGCGGAAGAGTACCACGAGCTGTTCGCAATGCTGAACGACATGGGCGTAGAAGGGATGATGGTCACGCCGGGGTTCCAGTACAAGGAGGTAGCGCACCACGATATCTTCCTTCAGCGAGAGGAGGCGCAGAGCTTCTTTCGGCGCATCTTCCAAGGGTGCAAGGACGGCGTGCGTTTCTACAACAACCCCTTGTACCTGGACTTTCTCCAGGGCAAGCGCGACTACACCTGCACGCAGTGGACTACCCCCACCTTCACGCCGGCCGGGTGGCGCAAGCCATGCTACCTGATTGCGGACGGGCACGCGTCAACGCACGAAGAGCTGATGACCAGCGTCCAGTGGGACGCCTATGGGCTGGGTAGAGACCCCCGGTGCGACACCTGCATGATGCACTGCGGCTTCGAGGGGTCGGGCATCCTGGAGGCGATGAGCAAGCCCGGGGTGTTCTTGGAGCTAGTGGCGAGGTCGGTGCTGCCGGGCCGGCGCGTACGCGGCTTCGGCCGCTCGAAGAACGGCGCGGAGGAGCAGAAAGCGACGCAAGAGCAGCCGGTGGCCCAATGATCGCCGTGTTCGCGGCGATGGACGCGGAGGTTCAGCCACTGCTGAGAGCCGCCGTGGTGCGAGGGTCCGGTGAAGCGGACGGATTCCCCGTGATGCATGCCGATTTTTCCGGACGCGGCGCTCTCGTCTGCAGAACGGGTCTCGGGCGGCGTGCCGCCGAGGCGGCAGAGGCCGTGCTGGCCAGCTTCTCGCCGAAGGCGGTTCTATCTGCGGGCACCGCAGGAGGGCTTTCCCCTGCGCTGGGCGCCGGAGATGTCGTCATCTGTGAACGTGTGACCGCGCTCGCCGGCGGCTCAGTCGGTAGCGTGGAGCCGGTGGCTGCCGACCCGGGCCTGCTTGCAGCCGCGATCAAGGCAGGAGAGCAGGCAGGCCTCACCGTCCGTGTTGGGCGCTCCCTCACAGTGGGCAGTGTGGTCTGGGGTGCAATAGAGAAAGCCCGCCTGAGACGGCGGACGGGAGACGACATCGTCGAGATGGAGAGCTACTGGGTGGGGAGGGTCGCCCGGGAACTCGACATCCCGTTCCTGGCCGTGAGGGTCGTATCCGACGGGGCAGATGACACGCTGGTCGATATTCCCGGCCTGGTCGGCGAGGACGGTACCATCGACTACTCCCGGTTTCTGCCGTACGTGCAGCAGCATCCTGAGCACGCGTCTCTCCTGGCCGGGAATATCGAGCGCTCGCGGAGGGCGATCGAAAGCCTCGAGCGCTTCGCCGCGGCGTTTCTACCGGCGGCGCTGAAGCCC
>MGNZ01000083.1:0-6284 GCA_001795235.1 Chloroflexi bacterium RBG_16_64_32
CGAGGGCCAGGGCGGGCGCAGTGCCGTGATCGCGGTTGTAGGTGGTCAAGAAGTCGAACGACTCACAGTCGTAACGGATCGTAACGGGGTAGGCGGCGCTCAGGTCGGCGCGGTCAATTTGCAGGAGGAAGGGCACGGCTTCGCCCTCCCGGTACCTGGCGTCCTCGAGCGGCGGCTCGAACCGCCAGGCCTGGTCATCCCACACGGCGAGGCCAAATAGGGGGCCTTGGCCGCCGGGGACGGCGGAGGTAGGTGTGGGGGCAACGGTGGGCGTGGGGGTGCTGGCGGGCACCGGCGTGGGCATGGGCGTGGCTGAGACCGCAGGGATGAGAACGGGCGTGGATGTGGGCGATGGCTGTGCGGCAGGCGACGGCATGGGCGTGGCGCTGGCGGTGGCGCCGACGGACGAGTCACCGTCCCCGCCGGTCAGCCAGAGGGCAAGAAGGGCGCCGGCTGTGAGCAGGGCGATGATCACGCCGCCGGCGACAGGGACAAGGGGGGGCGTCGGCAGGGGACGGCGGGGCCCCGAGGGCGTGCGTGTCCAGTTCCAGCGGGACCCGCTGGAGTCGCGGCGGCCGTGGATGGTCAGATAGGAACTCCGGTTAGAAATGCGGGGAGCAGCGATGGGATTATCGGCCAGCGAGCAGGTTATTGTCAAGCAATGCGGGGCGGCCAACGGCATGGGGCCGTTAGCGGATGCCTGCTTCCCGCGCCCAGATATCGATCATGCGTCGGAACTTTTCGATGGTCTCCTGCGTCGCCCACACGCCGGGGCGGTGGAGGACGAGCTCTGTCTCAGCCAGGAGCGTGGCGCCGGCCCAGGCCCTGAGAGGGCGATAGTCGGGGATGGAGCCGGCCTCTTGTCCATAGCCGGAGCGCCAGGCGCGGAGGATGAGATATCGGGCCAGGTTGAGGAGGGCGCTGAGCGGGCCGGGCGGTATCGGCGCAGCTAGAATTGTGACCTCCGTTCGGGCCAGGTCGGCGCGGGGGTCGCCGGCGGCGGCGTAGGCCCAGTCAAGGATGCCGGTGACGGAGGCGCCGTCGCTGACCAGGTTTAGCGGGTGAAAGTCCATGTGGATGAGGGATGACGTGGACAGGCCGAGGGAAAGGGCGTGGGAGGCGAGGTCGGCGTACTCGTCGGTGACACGATACACCCAGTCGTCCGGCGCCTTCTCGGCGAACTCCGGAGGAGGGGTGACGGCGTGCACCTGCGCCTGCGTCCGCCCGAGTAAGCGACCGAGCCGCCAGAGGGTCCAGGGCTTCTTCTCCACAAAGGCCAGGATGGGGATGCCCGGACACCAGGAGAGCACAACGGCCGGCGCCCCCTGGACCTCGCCGACCTTCTCCAGACGCGGCGCAGGCAGCCCGGCTCCGGCGCAGGCCTCAAGGGCGAGCCGCTCTCGCCAGGCGATGCCCCGCAGGTGGGGCTGGTGGTACACGCGCAGGGAGTGCTCCCGGCCGTCCGGCGTAGCGAAGCGCCACAGGAGCGTGTCCCAGCCGCCCGTCACCCGCTGCGGCTCCGAGACCTCCGTGTAGCCGAGCGCCGCCAGCGCCTGCCTCGGGTCTATCTGCGCCTCGATGTCGGCTACGTCCATCTCAATCCTCAGATGTCCTCCGCGCTGAGACGTACCCGAACCAGCCGCCGGGCAGTGACCAGCGGTACTGGTGATAGCCGATGTCCGCCAGTTGTTCCGCCAGCCAGACCAGCGGCACGAAGTGCAGGTCGAAGCGGCGCTTGAGCCAGCGCTTGATGGCGGCGCGCCGGTCGGCCGGGCCTTGGGCGAAGGTGGAGGCGGTGAGAACAGCACCGGGGGCGCTGACCCGGGCGATCTCGCGCAGGGCCTGGGAAAGGTCGGGAAACTGGTGAAAGCCACCGGAGCAGTTGATCTTCTCCAGGCGATCGTCAGCCAGGGGAAGGTGATGGGCGTCGCCCCGGATGAGGAGGACGTTGTCCAGCCCCCAGCGATGGACGTGATGGGCAGCGCGGGCGAGCATGGGCGCCGAGATGTCGAGACCGATGACGAGACCGTCCGGCCCCACACGTTTGGCCCACTCGATGGTGAAGTTTCCAGGGCCGCAGGCCAGGTCGAGGAGGGTGTCACCTGCCTGCGCCTGCAAGCTCTGCTGGGTCAGCGCAACTTCCACGGGAAAATCGGGCACGTTCAGCAGGCGTGCAAGCGCATCGCGGAAGCGGTCGTAAGCCCAGGCAGTGAAAGGCGTATCGAGCGATTTTTGGGTCACGGTGAGGGCCAGTTCGCTGTTCAGGAGGTCGAGCACGCCCCCGCGACAGGGATACACCCGGCCCGCCGCCGGGCAGCGTAGACCGCTGCCGTCCCGCAGGACCTCGGGCTGCCGGTTAGGTGAGGTGGGCAAGCGCAGGAGGGGCGCGGCGCGCGTTAACAGACGGTGAGCCTGTTCACGCGAGAACTTCGGCACGGCTTCAAGTCCGATTCGCTTAGGGAGGTCAGCCTAGGCTGTTTCCTACGTCCGCCATGGCGCCGTCCATGGCGTCCAGCACCTCGTCCACTTCTTCCGGCTTGATGATCAGCGGCGGCATGACCTGGAGGATGTTGGGATTGTAGTGGGCGTACACGGCGATGACGCCCCGCTTGGCCAGGGCGCGGGCCATCAGCATCCCGCACTCGTCGCGAGACATGACGACCCCCATCATCAGGCCGCGGCGGTTCAGCCCCTTGAGGACGGCGGGGTGCTTCTCCTGCAGAGACGCGAAGCCGTCTTCAAAGCGCTGTCCCATGTCTCGCACGTGCTCCAGGAAGCCCGGCTCCGTGATCTGGTCCAGCATCGCCAGGGAGGTGACACAGCCCAACTCCGAGCCGCCGGTGGAGGAGAGATGGGCGAAGGCGTTGTCGTCGAAGAAGGACTGGAGGTGCTTGCGGTAGGTGGCGGTGGACACGGGGTAGATAGCGGCGCTCATCCCCTTGCCGCAGACCATGATGTCCGGGTAGATGCCCCACTCCTCGTAGGCCCAGAGTCGGCCGGTGCGTCCCAGGCCCGCCTGCACCTCGTCCAGGATCATGATTACGCCCCGCTCGTCGCACAGCTTGCGGATGCTTGGATACCAGTCATCGGGCGGCATGGGGAAGCCGGCGGTGGCGGGGATGGTCTCCATGATGACGGCGGCGACGTCGTCCGTAACGGCCCCTTCCAGCGCCTGGAAGTCGCCGAAGGGGACGCGGCGGAAGCCGGGCGCCAGGGGCCCGAATTTGGAGCCGAACTCATCGGTGGCGGCCAGGGCAAGGCCGGTGTGGCCGTGGTAGCCCTTCTCGGCGGAAACGACGCCGGGCCTGCCGGTGTAGCCGCGGGCCAGCTTGAGGGCGAAGTCGATCGCCTCGCCTCCGGAGGAGCCGAAGGTCGTGTATTGGAGGTCGCCCGGGGTGAGATCGGCCAGGCGCTTGGCCAGGAGGCCCCGGTAGCCGCTGGCCAGCATGTGGTCGCTCATGTCGATGGAGTCCAGGGCTTCCTTCAGGGCGGCGATGATTCGCGGCGGCCGATGGCCCAGATTGAACACGCCGCCCGCAGAGCGGCAGTCGATCCACGAGCGATTACCGTCGTAGTCCCATACGCGTACGCCTTCGCGGCGACCTGGGATGAAGTCGACGCCCCACATTCGGTACATGTTGACCTTCTGGGGCGATACGTGGCTCGCGAAGTAGTCAAGGAGCTGTTCCTGGGACGGCGTTTCGCGCATGGGGCACCTCTTTCGTGACGAAGGACGGCGTTGAGGCCACGAAACCAGATTTGGCCGTCGCTGTCAACCTAAACGCCGGTGCGGGTCAAGGGCGTGGCCGCGAGCCGTCCTCTGGGCAGGATGCCATGAGGGCCTACACCAATACTTAACCTTTCCGAGGCAGGCATCCGTAACGGCGGGGTAGCCGAAATCATCTCTGATGGTGAATCTTCGTGCAGTCTGACAGAGGGTGAACAATGTCTGATAACGGCCACCGCATAGTTCACAGCGCCGATAGCTGCGAGGAGTGGACGCAGGTGTCCGCTCACCGCACGAAAAGAAACAGCGCGGTGCCATCAAGGATAGGTAAATGGATGTGGGTGGTCGGCGTCGCTACAACCCTGGCCTCGATGAGCGTGCTCCTCATGGGCCAGGAGCCTTCCGCGTTCAACTACATCGCCACATCTGCGCTCTTGGGCTCTATGGGGCTCCTCGCGTTTGTCTCCGCTTCGCGGGCCCTCAACGTCGGCGCTCGCTACGAGGAGTCAGTCCTGCATGTCGAGCGGGTGGAGCGAAGACTCCGCTCTCTGCGTCAGGTCGTGTCTACGGCGATGGACCTGCGCGATAACGTGACGGGGGGGCATTCCGATCGTGTAGTCGAGATGTCGCTGGCGTTGGGCCGGCGCATGGGCCTGACGGACGAGCGGCTTCATCACCTGGAATGGGCCGCATTCCTGCACGATATCGGGAAAATCCACGTGGCCGAAGGTATTCTCACGAAGCCCGCCGCCCTGGACGCAGGTGAGTGGTCTGAGATGCAGCAGCACCCTTCGTTCAGCTACTTCATACTGGCCCAGGTGGAGCCCCTGTCGGAGGCGGCGGAGATCGTGTACTGCCACCACGAGCGGTATGACGGGATGGGTTATCCCCGCTTCTTGAAGCGCGCCGAGATCCCGCTTGAGGCGCGGATCTTCTCTGTGGCCGACGCCTACGACGCTATGGTGTCGGAGCGACCCTATCGGCGGCCCGTTAGTCACGACCAAGCCGTGCGGGAGGTGGTCAGCCACGCCGGCACCCAGTTCGATCCATTGGTCGTCACCGCGTTCATCGAGTGGGCGGTCCAGGCCGGTGGCGAGAGCACTCGACAGGTCGTGGAGGCGGAGGTGCAGCGACTGCCCTCCGATCTGCTCCGCCTCGAACCTGCCCTCTGGGCCTAGACAGGTCAAACACAGCAGCGGTGGCCCGTCACCAGCGGGCCGCCTTCCTTTCTCCAATGCTACAATGCACCCGGCATGATTACGGACGTCCATCATGTGGGAATTGCCGTGCGCGATATGACGGCGGCGTTGAGCTTCTACGCAGAGGCGTTGGGCCTGCCCGTGGTCAAGCAGGGCGAGGCGCCTGCGCGAGGGGCGCGGGTAGCCCTGTTGGCCGTGGGTGGTAGCTATCTGGAGCTGGTGCAGCCGACGACTGAAGACTCGCCGTTTGCGCATCACATCGCCCAGAGGGGTGAGGGGCTGCACCACGTGGCCCTGCGCACGGACGACGTGGAGGCGCTTGTCGGGGCCCTGCGGGATAAGGAGGCGCCGCTCCTGGACGCGGAGCCGCGCCAGGGCTTCACCGGTCGCCTGAGCTTCCTGGCGCCGGAGGCGATGGACGGACCGCTCCTGGAAGTCGTGCAGCCTTCGCCCGACATGGAGGGCAGCGACGCCGGCGACGGCCCCGTCACGCGCATCGACCACGTGGTGCTGCGGTTGCCGGATGTGGGGGGCGTATGCCGGCGCCTGCGCGACTACTTCGGCGTGGAGACGAAGAGGACGTTTGAGCGAGGCGAGATGCGGTTTAGCTTCCTGCGCCCCGGTGACGTCATCCTGGAGCTGATAGGTCCTAAGACGCCGCCCTCCGAGCCGCGGCCGGGGTCCATCGCCGGGCTGGCGTTCGAGGTCGCCGGCATCGACGCGCTGACGGCGGACCTTAAGGCGCGGGGGCTGCCGGTGGGGGAGCCGCACCCGGCCCTCCAGGGCGGGCGCATCGTCAGCGTTCACGGGGGCGGCCCCGGCGTGGCCGGGGTGCCGGTGGCGTTTATCGACTTTTCGGACGCGGCTGGCCGCTCGTCCTGAGAATCTATTCTCCAGGCGAGGGTCTTCAGACCCTCGCAACCTCACGTCGGGGTCTGAAGACCCCGACCTACGTTATGGGGTGGGACGGGGCGCGTGGCTCACCATGAGCGGGGCAAGCATCTGCCGAGGGAGAAGACTGGCGCTGGCTCGGCCGCCATATTACCATTGGAGGCGTTACGTTTACGTAAGGAGCCTGTCCTGAGCCTGTCGAAGGAGGCAATCGTGAGAGAGGTCGTCATCGTAGAGGTGGTGCGCCGCGCTCCCAATAACGCTCAGTTGCCGTGTGTAGTGCTACCTGGTACTCCCAGCTGGTGGAGCGTAGTGTATAATCAGATGCACGCCATGGAGAGGAACCCGCGGAATGAATAAACCTGAAAAGCGCGACCAGCAGGAGCTTGAAAAACTGCTTGAGAAGGCGCTGGCCGAGGCCGGGGTGGCGGAAGCGGTCGAGGTGTACGAAAGGGCCGAAGCCGCGT
>MGNZ01000083.1:6383-15478 GCA_001795235.1 Chloroflexi bacterium RBG_16_64_32
GTCCAAGCCGGACATCTTCCAGTCTGAGATCAACGACGAAGACAAGAACGGGTTTATGATGGCGGTCCATAGACTGGACCGCACAAAGGGGCTGGACCTCATCCTTCATACGGAGGGCGGCAGCATCGCCGCAACACAATCGCTCGTCCATTACTTGCATCAAATGTTCGGACACGACATTCGCGCAATAGTGCCACAGATAGCGATGTCGGCTGGCACAATGATGGCTTGCTCCTGCAAAGAGATCATCATGTCCAAGCATTCCAACCTCGGACCCATCGACCCCCACCTGAGAGGCATACCAGCGTTTGGTGTGATTCAGGAGTTCCGGCGGGCCTGCGAAGAAGTCAAGAAGGATGCGAGCCGAGTGCCCATCTGGCAAGCCATCATAGCCCAGTATCGGCCCGCTTTCCTGAGCCAGTGCAAGAACGCTATAGCTTGGTCGAATAGCTTCGTCCGCGAGGAACTGGCCAATGTCATGTACGAGGGTGAAGCCGATGCCAAGGAAAAGGCCAGGAAAGTGGTTCGAGCCCTTACGAGCTACAGCGCGAACAAGACACACAACCGACACATTCACTCTGAGGAATGCGAGGCAATCGGTCTCAGGGTCCGGAGACTGGAGGATGACCCCAAACTCCAGGATCTCGTGCTAACGGTCCATCATTGTTTCATGCATAGCCTGATGAACACTTCCTCCTTCAAGATGATCGAGAACCATCTTGGAACAGCGCTCGTGAAGCAGGTTGGTCAGGTCACCATCCAGCAGTAAGCACAGCCGCTCTCCTGGTGTAACCTGGCCTGTGCGTTCAGGACCTGCTCGCCCACGTCTGGCGCGAATCCGCGGCTCGTAATACCATATGGGCGCATTACGTTTACGTTAGAGAACAGCCCAGCCTAAGGAGCCTGTCCTGAGCCTGTCGAAGGAGGCAATCGTGAGAGAGGTCGTCATCGTAGAGGCGGTGCGTACGCCCGTGGGCCGCAAGCAGGGGGTCCTGTCCGGCGGCAGCGGCCTGGGCACCGCCACCATCATCGAGCGGCTGGACTAGACGCGACGCTACGTTGCCGGAACCGCTCGTCCGGAAGGTTGATTGTGTACGGATCCCCGTGCCCGACATCGAATCCGGGCTAGCATTCTATCGCGACTCCCTGGGACATGCGCTCGTGTGGCGCACTCAGACGCAGGCGGGCCTGAGGATGAGCGATACCGACGCTGAGATCGTCATCCAGACGGAGCGCCAAGAGATGGAGGCGAACCTGCTGGTGGACTCGGCAGACGAGGCGGCGGCGCGCATCGATGAGGCCGGCGGCCGGGTCGTCGTGGAGCCGTTCGACATTCAGATAGGGCGCTGCGCCGTTGTACAGGACCCGTGGGGCAACCGTCTCGTGATTCTGGACATGAGCAAGGGCAGACTGGTTACCGATGCGGACGGCAACGTGATTGGGGACGCCAAACAGTAGCTACGCCGCTTCGATCCTGCTATCCGCGTCTGTAGCTGCAGACCTTCAGGTCTGCAACCGCGGGGCAGCACGTAGGCGGGGGTCTTTAGGCCCCGTGACCATACAGGGCAGGGCTGAAGCCCTGCAGCTACCTGCAGATACGAGGGGGCTTGTTCTGCTCTACCGCCCCTGGCGCTCTATCTCCGCCACCTTGTCCAGGCGGCGGCGGTAGCGCTCCTCGCCCAGGAGGCCGGCTCCCACGAACGCCCTCACCAGCTCCTGCGCCAGCTCAGAGCCGATGACGCGGGCGCCCAGGCATAGCACGTTCATGTCGTCGTGCTCCACGCCCTGGCGGGCGGAGTACGTGTCGTGGCAGAGGGCGGCGCGCACGCCGTGTATCTTGTTCGCCGCGATGCTGGCGCCGACGCCGCTGCCACACACAAACACGCCGCGCTCCGCCCGGCCGTCCGCCAGCGCCTGCCCGATGGCGCGGGCGTAATCCGGGTAGTCGACGGATTCGGCGCTGTTCGTGCCCGCGTCCAGGACGTCGTGGCCGGCCCGCTTGAGGGCGGCCGCGATCTCGTCCTTCAGCTCGTAGCCCCGGTGGTCGGCGCCGACGACGATGCGCATCTCAGTCCTCGTCTGTCATCCTACAACCAGCGGTGCTGCCGGTACCAGGCGGCGGTTAGGGCGGCGCCCTGAGCGAGGTCTACCTGGGGCTGCCAGCCCAGGTCGCGGCTGATCTCGTCGTGAGAGCAAACCCAGTAGCGCTGGCGCATCTCGATAACCTTATCGCCGGTGAAGGAGACGGCCTGGCGGCGCAGCCGGCCGTAGGTCTCACTGACGAAGGCGGCGGCGGCGTAGGCCCAGGGCGGCGAAGGAATTCGTAGCGCCTTTCTCCCCACGGCTTGCTCAACGGCGGCCAGGAGGTCGCGCCAGGTGTACACCGAGCCGTCGTCAACGGTGTACGTTGCGGATGGCGCGTCCCCGGCGGCGGCAGCGATGGCCGCAGCACGGGCCGCGTCCTCGACGTAGACGCACGAGACGGAGTTGGCGCCATCGCCCAGAAGAGGGGCCAACCGCCAGCGTGCAAGCTGAAAGAAGGTCAGGAGCTGGCGGTCGCGGGGCCCGTAAACGACGGGTGGGCGGATGATGGTGGCCCCGACGCTGTCGGGGTCGCCTGCCCAGGAGCGCACGAACTGCTCGGCCTTGAGCTTGCTGCGGCCGTAGGCGGTGACCGGAGTGGGTGAAGCATCGAGTGGGCGTGGACGGCCGTCCTCACTGGGGCCGTGAGCGGCGAGGCTGGATATGAGAACGAAGCGGCGTAAGCGGGGAGTCTGACCCAGGGCGGAGAGGAGGTTGGCGGTGCCCCCGGCGTTGACGGCCTCGAACTCCTCGGCGGATCGCGCCTTCACCAGTCCGGCGGCGTGGACTATCGCCTCCACGCCGTCCACGGCGGCCGGGAGGGTGTCCGGCTGGGTGACGTCGCCCAGCGCCTCCTCTACGTCGATACCTCGCAGGAAGGAGCGGTCGCTGGTGCGGCGCAACAGAACGCGGACGCTGTGCCCCTGGTGGGCGAGCTGCTCGGCGATGTGAGAGCCGAGGAAGCCGGTGGCGCCGGTAACCAGTACCCTCATGGCGAAAGCGGTTTTTCGTACAGGCGATACGTCTTGTATATGTGACAGCCTACGTTGCGGATGATGGTGTTGACGGCGTTATTGTCCTCCAGCGTCCAGGAGAACTCGGCCCAGCGGTAGCCGCCATCGCGGGCGCGACGGTACACCTCGTCGCACAGGAGGTAGGCCAGGGCCAGGTAGCGACGGGTGCGGAACTCCTTCTTGACGCCCAGGATCATCAGGCGGCCCGTCTTGAGGTGGCTGACTTTCAGCCGCCACAGGAGCTTGGCCCATCCGAGGGGAAAGAGGTGGCCGTTGAGGTCGTGGATCGCCTCGTTGATGTTCGGCAGCGCCAGGACGACGCCGGCCGTCTCACCCTGCACCTCCACGATGATGACGAGGTTAGTATCCGCGATCTGGCGCATCTCCTGCCCCAGATGGCTGGCCTCTGCGGGCGTTACGGGGACGAACCCCCAGTTGTCGCTCCAGGTGGAGTTGAAGACCTCGAGGATGGTGGCGATCTCCTCGTCGAAGCGACGGATGTCGCCGGTGCGGATCGTGATGTCCGGTCGCTGGCGGAGCTCGTCGACCGCGCGGCGCGCTTTCGGCGGCACGGTCTCCGTATCGTAGCGCCAGGCGTAGAGGTCCTTGACCTTGTGGAAGCCTGCCTCCTCTATTAGCGGTCCGTAGTAGGGCCGCGCGTGGGGCGTCATGATCATGGGCGGCATGCCAAAGCCATCGATGAGGAGCCCCACCTCCTGGTTGATGGAGAAGCTCAGGGGCCCGCGGACAGCCTCCATGTCCCGCGCTCGGAGCCAGTCTTCGGCCGCGTCAAGGAGGGCGCGCGCCGTCTCCGGCTCGTCCTCCGACTCGAAGAAGCCGAAGAAGCCGGTGCGGTCCTGGTGGAATCGGTTGTGCTCGTGGTCAACCTGGGCCGATATGCGTCCGACGACCTTCCCGTCGCGGCGGGCCAGGAAGAGCTGGTGGTCGGCGTGCTGGAGGAAGGGGTTGGTCTTGGGCGCAAACCGCTGACGCTCCAGGTAGAGTAGCGGCGGCACCCAGTTGGGGTCGTCCTCATAGAGGCGGAAGGGCAGCTTGATGAACGCATCGAGGTCATGCCGACCGGATACCGGCGTTACCGTCACCGGCATCGCTGGGCTCCTCAGGGCAGAAGGCCGTGCTTGCGGCCCAGGGCCTGGAACTGATCCAGAACGAATTCTATCTGCTCGTCGGTGTGGGTGGCCATACAACTTGTGCGGAGGATGGCCTTACCCATCGCCACCGCGGGGAAGATGACGGGGTTGGTGTAGACGCCGCGTTCTAACAGGTCGCGCCAGAACGTGACCGTGGCCACCTCGTCGCCGATGTTGACGGGAATGATGGGTGTTTGGGACTCGCCGGTGTCGAAGCCCATGTCCCGTAGGCCGTTACGCAGGGTCTCTCCCTTACGCTGCACGTCATCCGTGAGCTCCGGCTCGTCCATCAACACCTCGAGCGCGGCTAGTGCCGCCGCGGCCGAGGCTGGGGGCAGGCTGGCCGAGAAGATCATGGAGCGGGCGAAATGCTTGATCCACTCCAATACGTTGCGGTCACCCGCAACAAAGCCGCCGACGGAGGCGAAGGACTTGGAGAAGGTGCCGACCGTCAGGTCTACGGCGCCGTCAATGCCAAAGTGGCTGGCCGTGCCGCGGCCGCCGCTGCCGATGACGCCGATGGCGTGCGCGTCGTCTACCAGCAGTCGCGCCTGACGGCGCTTGCATACGTCGACGATGCCGGGCAGGTCGACGATGTCGCCGCCCATGCTGAACACGCCGTCGACTACGACCAGGCAGCTCTTATCTTCGCCGATGCGGCTGAGGATCCTATCCAGGTGCCGCGCGTCGTTGTGGCGGAAGCGCAGCATCCCCCCTTCCGCAAGCTGGCAGGCGTCGTAGATGCTGGCATGGTCGGCCTTGTCCACGACGGCTACGGAGCGGCGGTTCACAAGTGAGGAGATGACGCCCAGGTTGGTCTGGTAGCCGGTGGTGAACACCAGGGCCGCCTCTGTGCCCAGGAACTCCGCGATCTTGTTCTCCAGCCTCTCGTGCAGGTGCGTGGTGCCGTTGAGGAGGCGAGACCCGGTCAAGGAGGTGCCGTGGTCGCTCAAGGCGTCGTGGGCAGCCTGGATGACCCGAGGGTGCCGGGTAAGGCCGAGGTAGTTGTTGGAGCCCAGCATGACGACGCGCCGGCCGTAGATCTCTGCTTCGGGGCCGTCGTTGCGGTCCAGCGCCTGGAAGAAGGGATAGAGCTGGGCGGCGCGGGCCTGTTCGGTGATCTTGAAGCCCTCGACCTTGGCGAAGATATCGCGGCCGGCCTGGCCGTCGTAGCGATCGCGCAGGGCCGCTTCGAAGGAGAGACCGGCGAAGACGGCGGCCGCGGTCTGTGGGTCTGTATCTGATTCAGCCTGTTTGGCCATAAGTCGCCTCTAGTTTGGGTTGAGTGGAGCTAATTGTCAACCCGCCAATACGGTTTCACGGGGTTTGCCGCCGGTGCTGGGGTGCCGCCGGCACCGCGGCGAGGGCGGCGCCGATGAGGGCGGCCTCCAGGGCGGCAAGCTTTCGGCGAGACATGGTGCGGGGCGCCGCCGCCTCTGCGGCTGGCCAGCCGTCTACATCTCGACTGCGGGCTTGTCGGCCCCGATGAACTTGGGCGGGTCCTCGTCGAACGTGTGCTTGCAGCCGGGGGCGCAGAAGTAGTAGGTCTCGCCCTCGTACTCGCTGGTGGCGCGGGCGCTCTCCTTCTCCACAGTCATGTGGCAGACGGGGTCGACGGCGGTGGCGGGCTTCTTGCGGAAGATGTCCAGGATGCCCATGCTGACCTCCTTCCGGTTGCGGCGGTGGCAGGACAGGAATCGCTGCCGGGTGCGTTGCGCCTACATATTGGGAGATGGCGGCGGGGCTGTCAATCGTGGCGGACCGGCCGTCCGCCGGAAGCGGCGATGGTGTAGGATAGGGTCGCTATGGAGCCGCGCATCCAGTACGCCAAGACCAAAGACGGGGTGAGCATCGCCTTCTGGACGCTGGGGGAGGGGATGCCCTTTGTGGAGATGCCGGTAACTCCCGCTGGCAACGTCCAACGCCTTTCCCCTGAACTCCGCAGCTGGCACGACCACCAGGTGCGCAAGAGGAAACTGGTGCGGTACGACAGCAGAGGCACGGGGCTATCGCAGCGCAACGTGACTGATTTTTCGCTCGAGTACCTCGTGCTGGACCTGGAAGCGGTGGTAGACCATCTTCACCTGGATAGGTTCGCGCTGTTTGCGATCCGTGACTCCGGCCCGGTAGCCATCGCCTACGCGGCCCGCCATCCCGAACGGGTATCGCACCTCGTCCTGTGGCACACGTGGGCACGGACGCGTGACGCGGCGTCGCCTGAGCTTCGTGCGCTAGGCCGGCTGATAGACACAGACTGGTATACGTACACCGAGACGGCAGCGCATGTCGCTTTTGGATGGTCGGAGGGCGAGCAAGCACGCGGGGCCGCTGAGCACTACCGGGAAACCATAACTCAGGAGGCGATGCAGGCATTCATACGTGCAATGCGCGGAGTTGACGTCACAGACATCCTGCCGCAAGTGCGCTCGCCAACACTCGTCCTTCACCGCCGCCTGGCCCATTTTCACGGTGTGAGCATTGCGACGGATCTTGCCTCGCGCATTCCTGACGCCCGCCTGTCGCTGGTGGAGGGGACATCGCCAGCCTTCGACGTGGGCAACGTGGAGGAAGTGCTGAGGGCCATCGACGAGTTCTTGGATGAGGGCGGGGAGCACGCAGCGGGGGCAGAGCCTCCTGAGGCGAGCGCCTTTCGCACCGTCCTGTTTACGGACGTAGAGGGCTCGACGGCGCTGACCCAGCGCCTCGGCGACGCCAAGGCGCGGGACCTGCTGCGAGAGCACGAGCGCATGGTGCGGGAGGCGCTGAAGGCCCACGGCGGCGCGGAGGTTAAGGCGCTGGGCGACGGCTTCATGGCATCGTTCTCCTCGGCGACCAAGGCCCTGGAGTGCGCCATCGCCATGCAGCGGGCCTTCGAGGAACGGAACGCATCCCTTTCCGCTCACCCTGTCGCCAAAGGCGACTCGCCTGGGCGAGAGGCTCTCGAAGGGCGAGCGGAGCCGGGGCCTTCCGCTCATGGTTCGACAGGCTCACCACGAGCGGACAGAGACGCCGGTGCGTCGTTGGAGCCACTGCATATCCGCATCGGCCTGAACGCTGGCGAGCCAATAGCCGAGGACGATGACCTGTTCGGGACGGCAGTGAACCTTGCGGCGCGGATCGCGGCAAAGGCGGAGGGCGGCGAGATCCTGGCGTCGGAGGCGGTCCGGCAGATCGTGGCGGGAAAGAAGTTCCCGTTCTCCGACCGTGGTGAGACTGCCCTGCGCGGATTTGAGGACCGAGTACACATATACCAGGTGAGCTGGCGAGAGGAGATCTCGTAGTGGAGCCGCGCATCCAGTACGCCCAGGCCACCGACGGGTACTGGCATCGGCTTCCCCTAGGGTGCAGATGCGGGATAGGATTCAGGAAAACGCTCTAACGCCGGGACGGGCCCCGGGCCCGGCTCATGGAGGCTCGTAACAATGCCCCGAGATGCGCAGAAACCGCAGTTCTTCCGGACGCTAAGGGTAAAGGACGTGAACCAGGTGGGCGTGCTGGCGTCCGTGCTGGGGGTCATCGCCAGGCACGGCGGCAACGTAGGGGACATCCGCATCGTGTCCCAGGGCCGGACGGTCGTGGTCCGCGACCTTGACGTGCTGATGGAGTCACTGGCGGACCTGGACGACGTCCTGGCAGAGCTGGATGCCATGCCGGAGAGCACGGTGCTTGAGGTCCGGGACGAGGTTCTTTCGGCGCACGCGGGCGGGAAGATTCGGATGGTCTCCAAGCTGCCGATCGACACGTTTGCGGAGCTGGGCCGGGTGTACACGCCGGGCGTGGGCGAGGTGTGCCGCCGCATCCACGAGGCCCCCGGGATGGCGGACCTGTACACGACTATCTCCAACACGGTGGCCATCGTGAGCGACGGGTCGGCGGTGTTGGGGCTGGGGAACCTCGGGCCGGTGGCGTCAATGCCGGTGCTGGAGGGGAAGGCGGCGTTGCTGGCGCGACTGGTGGGAGTGAGCGCGGTGCCCATCGCGCTGCGGACCCAGGACCCCGACGAGATAGTGGCGGCGGTGTGTTCGATATCGCCGACGTTCGGCGTGATTCAGCTTGAAGACATCGCCTCGCCGCGTTGCTTCGAGATCGAGGCGCGGGCGCAGGATGCGGTGGATGTGGCCGTATTCCACGACGACCAGCACGGGACGGCGGCGGTGCTACTGGCGGCGCTGCTCAACGCCTGCGGGCTGGCCGGGTTGGAGCTGGCAACGCTACGCATCGGGCAGGTCGGCCTGGGGGCCGCGGGCCTGGCCATCTCGCGGGCAGTGATGCACTACACAGGTCGGCCTGTGCTGGGGGCGGACACGGCGGCGGACGCGGTGAAACGGCTGGCGGGCTTCGGCGGGACGCCTTCGGACCTGGAGGAGATATGCGGCACGTGCGATGTGGTGATCGCCACGACCGGTAAGCCGGGGCTGATCAAGCCGGAGATGGTGCGGCCGGGGCAGATCATCTTCGCGCTGTCCAACCCGCGGCCGGAGATTGACGCGGCGGAGGCGCTTGAGGCGGGAGCGAAGATCGCGGAGGACGGCGCCGCTATCAATAACCTGCTGTGCTACCCAGGGGTGTGCCGCGGGTATCTGGACGCCGGGGCGCGGCGGTCCACGCAGGAGGTGTTCCGCGCGGCCAGCGAGGCGATCGTGGCTGCGACGCCGCAGGGACAGTTGGTGCCCGGTCCCCTGGACCGGAAGGTGCACACGGCTGTGGCGCGCCGGGTGGCGCAGGCGTGCCTCGACGAGGGTCTGGCGACACGAGAGCTGGACTCGGACTACTTCTTGGAGGAGTAGGTTGAAGAGGCCAGTGGCGCAACTGGGGGTCGTTACCAGCGGCCGAGGGAGCCGCGATGGAC
>MGNZ01000084.1:0-12895 GCA_001795235.1 Chloroflexi bacterium RBG_16_64_32
TCTCCAATCGTGAGACACCAGCAGACTGCGATGACTGAGGGCAGGCAATCGGCCTGTCCCGTAGAAATCCCCCTCTACCACCGTGAGTTCGCCGGCTGGGGTCAGCCAGTCGGCTATCACGTCATTGCTGACCCTAACCTGGAGATTGAAGTCGTAGCGACCAGGGTATAGAGGCAGGTGCGGAATGCGGCAGACTATTGTTCCCGACGGTGGCAGAGAGTCAAAGACTTGTCCGGTGAGTTCGTTGCCGCAGGAGACCACCGTCTGCCCAAACGCATCGAACAAGGGGATGCCAACAACCACGTTGCGGAGGGGCTTGCTGTCGGGAGCTTCGTAGCTTAGCCATATTTCTACATCCTGACCGCAGGCGGCCGCGCTCAAAGGATTGCCCGCGTTATCCCGAACGCTCAGGCCGGTGAGCCTCATCTGCCCGTCACCGACGCGATCCTCGCGCTCCCGCAGAGGGACGGCGTACGATGCCCTCACCATCGCCAGATATCGTTGGATGACCTCTTGCGGCGGACCCGAAGTTACGATCTCACCCTTGTCCAGGAGATAGGCTACCGAACAGAGGTTGGATATAGTGGCCATATTGTGGCTGACAAAAAGCACGGTGCGACCGCCCCGCGCAACGTCCTCCATCTTCCCGAGGCACTTCTGCTGGAAGGCAGCGTCACCGACCGCCAGCACCTCATCCACCATGAGTATCTCCGGCTCCAGAAAGGCAGCCACGGCAAAGGCTAGCCGCATGAACATGCCGGTGGAGTAGCGCTTGACGGGCGTATCGATAAACCTTTCCAGTTCGGCAAAGCTCACAATATCGTCGAACTTGCGGGCAATCTCGGCCTTCTTCATCCCCAGGATGGCTCCGTTGAGATAGATGTTTTCGCCGCCGGTCAGCTCCGGGTGGAACCCCGTGCCCACCTCCAGCAGCGAGCCGACGCGACCCTGAATCTCAGCCCATCCTCGGGTTGGCTGGGTGACCCTAGAAAGGACCTTGAGCAGGGTCGTCTTCCCAGCCCCGTTGCGCCCAATGATTCCCATGACTTCGCCCTGTTTCACGTCCAGGGTTACGTCTTTAAGGGCCCAGATGTTGCGCGAGTCCTGGCTGGGCGCTCCATTACGGCGGCCGCCCGTCAGGTGGCGGAAAGGGGCAGTGAAGGCGGTCGCGAGGACGTCCCTCAATGCCTTGTACGGTTCCCGTTCACCCAGGCGATAGAGCTTGCCGAGCTCTTCTATGTGGATGGCAACGTCACTCATCTTCAGTCCTGTCCGTTTTCTGCAATGCTTTCGTGTTCACACCACATCGGCCATGTATCTCTCCACGCGGCGAAAGTAGAGGACTCCCCCCACAAACATCACCACGGCGACTAGGGCGGAGACCGCCACCATGGGTTCCGGCGTCCCGCCCTGGCCCAGGAGGGCCCAGCGGAAACCTTCCACGACACCGGCCATCGGGTTCAGCGCCAAGAGGAACTGCCACCGCTCCGAAATCAGACTGCTGGGATAGAACACGGGGGTGGCCAGCAACCAGATCTGGACGAGGAACGGGATCGTATAGCGCACATCCCGGTATTGCACGTCCAGGGCGGATAACCAGTAGCTAAGTCCCAGGGCGGTTATCACAGCCAGCAGCAGAAACAGGGGCAGCGCAAACACAGCCAAGGCGGGCACGATGCCGAAATAGATCATCATGCCAATGAGCAGGAGGAAGGCGATGCCGAAGTCCAGCAGGCCGGCCAGGACGGCTGCGGTGGGGACAAGGATACGGGGGAAGTAGACCTTGGTGATCAGCCGCTCGTTGACCACGAGGCTGGTGCTGGCCAGGGTTAGACCCAGCGCAAAGAGCTGCCACGGGAGCAGGGCCGAGAAGGTAAAGATGGGATAGGGCACGTCTCCTGAGGAGATGCCCGCCACTCTACCAAAGAAGAGCGTGAATACGACCATCATAAGGAGGGGCTGGACAACCGCCCAGGCGGCGCCAACGGCGGTCTGCTTGTAACGCACCTTGATGTCCCGCCAAATAAGAAAGTAGAGAAGCTCTCGATTCTGCCATAGTTCGGCCAGATCAGGTAGGGCCCACCCCGGGGACGACTGAATCACCACGGCGGGCGATTGCCCGGTGGCCTTCGCCTGGATACCCCCCAATGCACGTGGGACTGCGAGGTTACTCACAGGACTTTCCCCATCTGCTTCCCGCGCCCGTGGGGCGCCCCCGTCCCACCCCCACGTACCTGAACCCGAGGTTCCTGAGGACTTCGGCCGGCAGAGCGTTGCGGCCGTCGATGACCAGGTAGGGAGGGCGCATAGCCTGGCGGACCGACTGCCAGTCCAGGCCTGAAAACTCCTCCCACTCAGTGCAGAGGACCGCGGCTTCGGCGCCGGCCACAGCATCCTCGGCGCTCGCGGTGATGGTGGCCTCTATCGGCAATTCGCACCTGCCTTGCTTAACCACAGGGTCATAGGCCGTCACCCGGGCTCCCTCGCCAAGAAGGAACGTCATAATGTCCAGGGCCGGGGCCTCGCGGAGATCGTCGGTCCCCGGCTTGAACGTCAGCCCCAGGATGGCCACCTGCCGGCCGGCCAGGGAGCCCAGCTCCCTCCTGAGGACATAGACTGGCAGGAGGCGCTGCCGTTTGTTGACGGAGATGACGGCCTTCAGCAGATCGCAAGAATACCCGTTCGTCGCCGACGCGTACTCCAGAGCGCGGACATCCTTGGGGAAGCAGGAGCCGCCGTAGCCGATCCCTGCGCGGAGGAAGCTGGGGCCGATTCTGGGGTCCATCCCCAGGCCGGCAACTACGTCGTCAATATCTGCCTCTACATGGTCACAAAGGTTGGCGATCTCGTTAATGAAGCTAACCTTGGTGCTCAAGAAGGCGTTACCGGCGTACTTGATCATTTCGGCCGTCGAAAGGTCAGTGACAAGAAAGGGGGCCTCCACATCGACATATAGTTTCTTGGCCAGCTGTATATCCCGCTGACACTCTCCTCCGATGACGATCCGGTCAGGCCGGCGCCAGTCGTGCAGGGCCTGGCCCTGCCGCAGGAACTCAGGGTTGGCGACGTAGCGAACACCGAATTGCCGGGCGAGGTTTTGGCCCGCTCCAGGCGGCAAGGTGCTCTTCATCATCACCAGCGGGCGCCGAGGAAAGCGCTCAGCCAGCCAGCCCAGGGCCGACCTGACCGCGGACAGGTCAGCGCCACCGCTCGCCAGGGGAGGGGTGCCCACGGCTATCACTGCCACCTGCGCGTCCGGGTTCTCAACCTCATCAAGGGCCTTTACGGTGAGGGCACGAGAGTCAAGAACTGTCTGGAGTAGCCGGTCAAGTCCCGGCTCAAAAAAGTTAGCCTGGCCCGTCTGAATGCTTCGTACCCGTCCGACATCCATGTCGATACCCAACACCTGGTGCCCGGCCTCCGCCAGGCAGGCGGCGGCGACGGAGCCAACGTGTCCGAGTCCCAGAACCGCGATCCTCAAGACGCCACTTCCACCTTTGCTACTTGCTGTGCGGGAACCACTCCAACCGCCAGGCAGTCGAGTTTCTCCCGAAACTCCGGCCGGTCGAAGAACCGCCAGCAGTCAAGGAGCACGGGGCTCTTCATATTGCGCTGGAAGTCCTCCACCGTGAGATCGGCGAATTCCTGCCAGGGAGTAGCCAGTATGCAGAGGTCGGCTCCGTCTAGACAGGCGAAAGCGGAATCTGCAAAGGTCATTTTTTCGTCCTTGGGCGCAGACCAACCGCCACTGGTCACCGACGGGTCATAGATCTGCACCTTTGCCCCGCTCTGGATCAGGGCTGTGGCTATCTTCAGGGCGGCGGACTCTTCTGTGACATCAGTGTCCGCCTTATATGTCAACCCCAAGAGTGCGATCTTCTTTCCCTCAACCTCCACTAGCTTCTGCCGTACCAAGCGCACTATCCGATCGGTCTGATAGTCGTTCACATGGTCTGTGGCTTCACACAGCTTCGCCTGGCATCCGACCCCGCGAGCGAAGAAGGAGAGGGCCTTGTTGTCGCGAGGGAAGCACGGCCCCCCATATCCGAGCCCTCCCTTCAGGTATCTTGAGCCTATCCTGGCATCAAGCCCCAGAGCACCGGTGACCACATCTACGTCGCCGCCAGGGATGTTCTCACAGAGCTCGGCGATGGTGTTGGCGTACGCGATCTTCATGGTGACGTAGGTATTGAGCGCGATCTTGGTCAGTTCCGCGTTGTGGGGCGTCATCCTGGCCAGCGAAGGACCGTTGTCACAGACCCTCCGATAGATGTCAGCCACGATCTCTCCCGCCCGCTGGTCCGACTCACCGATGAGAACCATGTCAGGGTTCTGGAAATCACGGATGACGCTTCCCAGGGCGATGAATTCAGGGTTGTAGCAGAGGCCAAAGTCTACGCCGCACTGCTTGCCGGAGGCACCCTCCAGCAGGGGTCTTAGAACCCGCTCGGTGACTCCGGGAAGCACAGTGCTTGTCAGCGCTACGACATGGAAGCCCTGCTTGGAACGGAGGGCCCGGCCAACACTCGCGACCGCCGCCTCAACGAACTTCGTCGAGAAGCCTCCCGTATCGTTGCTCGGGGTGGGAACCACAATGAAGGTGACGTCCGAGTCATCGATGGCAAGGTTGAAATCGTCGGTGGCTGAAAGGGAACCGCGGCACCGCTCCAACAGCTCCCGCAGCCCCGGTTCGTAGATGGGCGACCGACCGCCGTTCACGGCCATGACCGTTTTCAGACTGACGTCAACCCCAATGACTTTGTAGCCCTTGCTCGCCAGGCAGGCGGCCATAGGAAGGCCGAGCTTACCCAGGCCGACAACGGAGATCCCTTTCATGCTCGTCTCACTTTCGCTCTGTCAATAGATGGCCGAGAGCCGCTTCGACCTCGCAATGGTCTTTTGTGGCGAAATACCAGTCGATGGTGCGCCGGACACCATCGGCGAAGGGGACCTGAGGCTCCCAGCACAGCAGTTCCCTAGCGAGTCGGTTGTCCGCCACCCGGTTCAGGGGACCTGTAGGCATGTCGCTGAGGAACTTGATCTCGGCCTTCCGACGCGTGTAGCTCAGGATTTCCTGCACGGCGTCGATGACCTGGATGCGTTCCATAGTGCCCAGGTTGATGGCTGTCCCATCGTCGATCTTCTCCGCTGCCAAGATAGTGCCGCGCACAATATCGTCGATGAAGGTCCAGTTTCGAACCTGCTGGCCGTTTCCCCACACCTCGAAGGGGTTCTGGCCAATGAAGGCCCGCGCTATCATCGCCATCACGGCATGGTCTTCTTTGGCGCGCGGGCCGTAGACCGTGAAGTAGCGCAGCGAGACGGTCTTTAGGCCAAGCTCGGCAGAGTAGGCTCGGAGGGTCAGCTCAGCCATCAGCTTTGCCCAGCCGTACAAGTTATCGGCGTCATGGGGCTGCCTGACGACATCTTCGGTCAGGTAGATCTCCGCATTGACGTCGTCTTGCATGTTGTTGGGATACACGCACCCAGAGGAGGCAAACACAACCTTATTCACCCCCGCCTTGAGCGCTTCCCAGAAGACGATGCCGTCCAGAAGGAAGTTTGAGGCCGGACCCGCCTGGTGCAGGTCTACGTAGCCTCGTCCACCGTGGTCGGCGGCCAGATGGAATACCACGTCGATGCCCGCTGTTGCGTCGCGGGCGACGCCGGGCTCCCGCAGGTCCGCCTGGACGAACTCCACCGGGCCTTCCCCCACCAGGTGCTGGATATTCTCCATCCTGCCGGCTGAAAGGTCGTCTACCGCTCGGACCTGTGCACCGGCTTCCACCAGGCTTTTCACCAGGTGTGACCCGATGAACGAGGCCCCACCGGTGACTAACACTCTCTGCTTTGTCCAGTCCATGCCTAACCCTCCTGAGCACTATTCACATGCGCTGGGCGCCACCGCGGGCTCAGACCGGTGCGTGTTTCCGCAGTTCACGGCGCCTCCTCACTAACCACAACTAGTTCTCATTCCCGTGCCTGGTCTGAGGAACCTCGACAGGCTCGTGGCGGCGGCCGCTGTCACTTGGACCACCGCGGCCGATGGGTGAACCACCAGGTGCAAGGGATTACGGTACCCGATGGTCAGGAGGACGCCCACGAGGAGGGACCAGCCAAGGGCTACCGGTACTGAGAGATAATGCCGACCTTTGTGAGGTCGGAAGGCTGCTGTCTGTCCCCACTGCCAACGTTCCCGCCACAGGTCCCGTATCCTCTCCCGCTGGGCGTGGTAGACCGGTGCTCCCACCCACCAGAGCGCGCGCCAACCCCGCTCGACCGCCCGAGCAGCGATGCCTACGTCGCCGTACGCGTCATGACCGTTGAGAAGCTCCAGGCACTCCCTCCGCACCATCAGACAAGGTCCCCCAATGGGCAGATGTTCACTGCCGAACCAGCTAGCGAACCGATAGGCCGTCGCCGGCAGGCCCGCGGTGCCGTTTTGTAGCTTCCGAATCTGATTTCCATGAAACTCCCATAGTTGCGACAGGGTCTGGGCCACCCGGGTGCTTCCGTGGCCCCGCTGCCAGCATCCAAGCACTGCCATCCGGGGGTCGGTGAAGAATTCAGCCGCTCTGGGAAACATCCCCTCACCTACCCAGGCGTCGCTGTCCAGGAACATCACCAGGTCGCCCTTAGCGCGGCGCCAGCCCTGGTCCAGCGCCGAGTAGGTGCTGTGATACTGGCGGATGATGCTGTCTCGATAGGCCTCGCTCCCCTCCTCCTGCAAGACCACCGTCTGGTAGCGGCCCGCGATCGCCAGGGTGCTATCGGTACTGTGGCTGTCCACCAGCACGACATCGGTTATGAGCCCCCTGCGCTGGTAGGGCAGCAGGGAATCCAGGCAACGGCCGATGGTCCGGGCGGCGTTGCGGGTCGTAATGACCACGGACACGGATCGTTCGCCTACCATCTGATCCAGCCTCGCTCACCGAACACGATCACACGGCTGTGGCCCGCCGGCGACCGGGCGGCCAGGCCCTCTATTTCAGAGCTCATACCGCACCACCAGCTCCCGATCAGCCGAAGACGTCATCGCGATCTTCAGCGGAGCGTCCGGCAGAACCTGACCGTCCAAGGACACCGACTCTACCCCGGCGCCAGGCGGCAAGGTGATCGCCACGTCAAGGGGCGCGGCCCGGATGCCCGGCTGTTTCTGGACAAGCAATCGATACTCGTGAGTGGCCCGGGAGACGTTCGCTGCGGCGGGCACGCTGTAGGTGAACATGAGGGCGGCCTGGGAACCGCTCGGCAGCGGTAGGTAGCGACCAAAGGATGCTTTACCCGCCTCTTGAATGATCTCTTCAGCCCCTACTGGCCGGCCATCGACGGCCACTTCTAGGAGCTCTGCCTGCGGCGGGACCAGAAGGCGCAGGTAGCCGCCGTACAAGCCGTCCAGCATGATGTCGCGCACCAGTTGAACGTCGT
The DNA here is from genome assembly GCA_001795235.1 of Chloroflexi bacterium RBG_16_64_32. Lineage (GTDB taxonomy): Bacteria > Chloroflexota > Dehalococcoidia > SM23-28-2 > RBG-16-64-32 > RBG-16-64-32. Next base: position 7,429 of record MGNZ01000084.1, read on the forward strand.
GGCTGGGAGCCCAATCGTCCAATCCGTTGCGATAGCGCAGGATCAACTGATGGTGGGCTGTGCCGGCCTCGTCGAGTTCGATCTGCAGGTCCAACTCCCGTTCGACCACCAGGTTCAACTTGCTGCTGTTGAGGCTGGCCTCCACCGCCATCACGTAGTCGCCCGGCTCAACCCTCACCTGGCCGGCCCAGCCCAGCTCTCGCACTGAGTCCTGAACCTCGTGGTCGTTGACGTACAGTAAGAGATGCTTTTCCTCAGTGAGCCGATCCAGCATTTCTGCGAGCGCGACCCACTTGTCCTGGTCCGCCACCAGGGTGTTCTCTACGGTCTCAGCAGCGACCGCCCTGGCGAAGGCATGCTTGCCGTCCTCGGCGCGCAAGGGCTTCCCGATGCGGGCCAGGATCTCCTCCGTGACGTTCTGGCTGTCGACAGTCACCCCGTAGCCCTCCACCTCCACCGATCCCAGGACAGCAAGCAGCCCTTCCAGACCTGCGAAGTCGACCGCAATAACCCCGTCCACTGGGTCAGCCCCAGCGCGGTCATAGAAGGAGAGGGCCTGGCGGGCCGAGATGGGAAAGTCGGGTGACCAGTTGGAAACGGCGAAATTCCAAGTCCAGTCGCGCAGCAAGTAGCGCTTCAGCGGTCCCGGTGGCTCGACGTACTCACCGCCGCTGCGCGCCTGCCAGCCGTAATAGAGCTCATCAACCTCGCTGAAGGAGCGCTCAACAATCCGGCCGTCCTCAAAGGTGATGACACCGTAGATGCCAATGAGACCGCCGCCGGGGAGGAGTTCCGTGTTGTCCAGACCCAGCATGAGATAGCTCGTCCGTTGATCGAAGCCGAGAACATGGTTTACAACGGCTCGCCCATGGCGATACCTATCGACGGACTCCTCCACACGGACCAGCCGGGCATCAAGTTGCTCAACGAAGTTGGACAGGGGCGGCAGGATCCATCGGGTGTCTATCCCTTCCCGTCTCAACCGGATGGCGGCGAGCCGGTGCTCCACCGCCTCCATCTGTGGCTCGATAGCCTCAACGAAGAGACCCAGCTTCTCGCCCAGGGTGCCGTCCTCCTCAGCCGTCATAGCGTTGAGGGTACGCAGCGCGGCGATGCCATCGAGGCTGATCTCGCTGCCCTCGTAGCCGATTCCAGCGATAGCTCTGGCAGCCGAAATCTGAGAACCAAGCAAGGGCGCCCAGCCAGCGACACGCAAGAGCGGCTCACTGTCCAGCATGCCGCGGGCAGAGCGGAACGTGACCTGGGCGCTCAGCGCCTGTGACTCTGCCTCAGCGAGTGTAGCGGGGGACGCGTCCAGACCTTCCTGTCGCAGGGATGCCTCCACTGAAAGCAATCGTCCTCTAGCCTCCACCATCTCGTCGTACGCGACCCACAGTCGAACGGCGGTGACCACCGTGTATGCCACGAGCGCCACCAACACAGCTACGGCTGCCCAGAGGATGAGGCGCGGTGTCCTGCGTAAACGGAGCACCTCGTTCAGCGCCTCCCGCTGGGTGACTGATCGCCCACGCTGAGGACCAGAGAGCCTGGCGTCATGAGCCGCTCCCCCGCACCCGCACGGCCACCGCCTCCAACTCCCTCATTTTGTTCAGCGCCTCGGCCGCGTCCTCATTGAACGTTCGCACCGTGTCGCGGCTGTACTTGTGGTCGATGAACCTGTCAAGGATGGACGGCGGCACGGTGATGACGTGAGCCCCAGCCTGAGCCGAACTCTGAACGTCAATGGTGGAACGCATGCTGCCCACGATGATCTTGGAAGGCGAGCCCCACAGATCCAGCCATTCACGGACGCCATGGATGAGCCCCGGAGCGTCGCCTCCCTCGTCGGATACCCGTCCCCCGAAGATGCTCACGTACGTGGCGCCCGCTTTCGCACCCAACAACGCCTGCCCGTAAGAGAGGCATGCTGTCATATTGATTCGGATGCCCTCCCGCTCGAGCTGGCGCACCACACCAAGGCATGGCCGGCCGAATTCATTGATGACGGGTATCTTCACCACGATGTTGGCCGCCCACCCGGCATAGATGCGTGCCTGGCGAACCATTTCGTCGGGCTCGTTGGCGGTGACTTCCACGCTGACCGGCCGCGGTTCCACCAGCCGGGCGATCTCTAGTGCCCGCCGCTGGAGGTCATAGCCGCCGTCTTTGAGCATGATGCTGGGGTTGGTCGTGACGCCGTCCAGGACCCCACAGTCCAGCCAGCGCTCGATCTCGTCCAGGTTGGCTGTATCCAGGAATATCTCCATCTCCGCCTCTCTCCTTACTCTCCTTCTTCCTCATTTCGCCCTCGCGGCGCCAGGCGCAGCAAGTGACGGATTGCCGCGCGCCACGACTCCACGATGGGTGTCCCGAAAGGCTCCGATCCGATAGGCGCCACGGTGCGGACGTCGGCCGAGGGGGCCACCGGGAGATCCCCGTCCGTGAGCCTCGGCGCCAACTGTTGGGCGAACACGCCGGCGAATCCGCTGTCGTTGGCCCCGGCGCTGCTGAGGGGAACATTGTCCCCCAGGGGCACCGTCCTCAGGCGCCGGCGCTCCGGCACGATCGTCGCTGTGGCCAGGTCGCACGCCGGACGCGTCGCCGTGGACGCGGAGCCGCCGTACCCTGCGGCGAACACGATGCCCCCTGTGTGCCAGCATTCGTATAGGGCGCCGACCGCGCACCGGAACTCGGCCCGGGGGAGCCTCCGGCCCACTTCTTCCATCTCCCCCAGGGATTCGTCTATGAACATACCGGCTTGGACAACCATCTCCCATCCTTGTTAGAAGTTGACCAGAACCTTAGATCCTTCGAAGTCAGTACCGAGGCGCATCTCCTTGAGACCCTCAGCGACCATCGCCTCCCGGAGGCGGCTCTTCTTGCCATTGGGGCAGTAGAACATGAAGTAGCCACCCCCGCCCGCTCCCATAACCTTGCCGCCGAGCGCCCCACGGGACTTGGCGACCTCGTACCAGCGATCCAGGTCGCTGGAGGTCACGCTGCCGGACAGGTCTTTCTTGGCCTGCCAGTGCTGGTCCATCAGCCAGCCAAAGCGATTCAGGTCACCGCGGGTGAGTGCTCCCTTTATCTCCCAACCGATGTCTCTGATCATGTGCAGCGCCTGAATCACACGTTCGTCGTTCTCCTCCGTCGCCTTGTCCTGGTGCTTGAGCACGTCAGAGGCGCTACGCTGGATTCCCGTATAGAAGAGCATCGAGTTGTTCTCCAGCTCCTGCACGATATCCTCCGGAAGCTGCAGCGGCGAAACTGTTACCCCGCCCTCACGATCTATCTCGAGACAGGTGATGCCCCCAAACGCGGCAATGTACTGGTCCTGCTTGCCGATGGGCTCACCCAAGCGGTCGATCTCGATATGACAGGCCTCCTCCGCCAGCTCCTCCGGCGGCACGTGCTCCCGCTTCATGGTGTGCAGGGCGTTGAGGAGGCCGACCGTGAAGGCGCAGGACGAGCCGAGACCGGTGTTCGCCGGCAGGTCCGCGATGGATACGATCTCCAGGTTGTTCCCCAACTCCGTGAACTTGAGTGCCTCTCTCACGATGGGGTGCTCCACGGCATCCGGCCCATTCACGATCTCCGTCTGCGAATAGCTGACGCGGATGCTGTCCTCAAAACGTCGATTTAGCATCACGTACACATAGCGGTTGATCGCCGCGCTGACGATGAAACCGCCGTAGCGGCTGTAATAGGAGGGCAGGTCCGTTCCGCCGCCACCCAGGGTGACGCGAAATGGGGTACGAGTGACGATCATGACAACCCTCCCACAGTGATCAAGCGGCGGAACTCCGCCAGCCCCAGAGGCGAACCGATCTCGTAGATGCGCTGCTCCGTTTCGTAGGCCAGGAGCTGCCGGCGGCGCGCCAGCATCCCGAGGAACTGCCTCTGGGAGAAGGGCATGCCGGGCGGGATCAGCCTCAGGGCGCGGCGCCGCACCACGCACAGCCCCTGCTCCACGTATGCCATCCCCGGGATCCTGGTTGTATTGTCGTAGGCGGTCACGAGGCCGTCGTTCACCGCCACGTTACTCGGCCGTAGTCGGCCCTCGTTGCGGTGGACCACCATCATCCCCAGGGCGTCGGAATGACGAAAGCGCCTCATGATAGCCCTGTAGTCCAGCACCGGGTAGGAGTCCCCGTTGGCGACGAAGAACTCCGGCGCGAGCAGCGCCTCCGCGTTGCGAATGGCCCCGGCGGTGCCCAGGAGGCCGTTGCGCTCCCATGCGTAGGTCAGATGGGCGCCCAGATGGTGCCCATCGCCAAAGTGCTCCAGCACCTTATGGCCCAGATACCCTACGCAGAGCACGATGTCCCGCACGCCGCGGGAGACCAGCAGCCGTAGCTGGTGTTCCAGAAACGGCCTGCCTCCAGCCGGCACCATGCACTTTGGCAGCCGCTTGGTAATCGGACGCAACCGCGTGCCCAGCCCACCGGCCAGGATCAGCATCTGCATACGCGTAACTCGTCGTCAAAGTTCGCAGCGACAGGTGCCATCCGGGCGTGGCGGTACCGCTCCGTCCACTCCTCAACCCCGGCAACTCGTTCAATCGCGGTAGTCACCACGCCCGGTAACGGCCTGAATATGGTTGGGGCGGCGCCGGTGCGTAGAGACTTGCTAACGACGCATATCGCATCGACCGCTTCGAGCTGCGGTTCGATGCCCTCCAGGAACGTCACCTCTCTCACGCCGACACCGCCTCGTCCCTCGAAGTCAGTGGCCCTGGAGTGCATCCGGGTGAACCCTCCCGCAGCCCGTGGCGACGAATCCGTCACCATCGACATGCCGGCCACCGGGTGCGGACGGCCGAAAAATGAGCTGGGAGCGGGTCCACCGCCGGCCGCCATACCGACCCTCATCTTGGTATGCTGCCGTTTTGCCGCCAGGACACTAGCCACACTGCAAGCCTCTCCACGGCGCGATCACGCGCCGCGTGAACGCGAAAATGTTAGGGATAAGCCGGGGAAAGGGCCCTTGGGGCTTGCCGTGGCGGCAGCTCGCTTGGCTCGGTGACGGCAGGGGTCACCGCTAGGGCGGCGCCGGAATCCGGCAGTGAACCGCCAATAGTATCAACACGGTTTTGCCTTTGTCAATAGGTCAGGACAGAAAATGGAGTTTTTGCCGCGCCCTTAGCGTGCTGGGATAGGAGTGATATAATTCCGGCTGACGATGGCTCCATCCCAAACGGCGGTCACCTCCCTCGCAGGCGGCAAGCTCGCTGATCTCATTTACGCCGGCCTGCAGGTTCGCATCGTCGCCTTCATCCTGGACATCATCGTCCTCATCTCATTCGGGATGCTGTTTGCCGCTGCCGCCTTCTCCTACTTCGTTGTGGACAGCCGACTGAATGACGGGACCCTTTCGGATCTCGCGACCTACGTGGCCGTGGCCATTACGCTGAGCTACGTCCTGGCGTTTGTGCCGCTCTATTTCGTCCTCTTTTGGCGCTGGTGGG
>MGNZ01000084.1:12997-13992 GCA_001795235.1 Chloroflexi bacterium RBG_16_64_32
CCTCGGTGTTGCCGCTCTTTGCCGGACTTGCCATCGCTCTATTCGACCGGGAACGCCGCACTTTGCATGACCACCTGGCTCGCACGGTAGTGGTGGAGTTGCCGTGAACGCCCCAGCAGGCGGCAGGCCTGGCTCCACCGTATCACCGCTGCTGCGGGCCGCATCTCAATGGCTAATAGGCGCAATCCTGGCGGTCGCGCTGACGCTATTCTTCTTGGCCATCACCGCCGTTCAGCTCAGCTCCAACGGCGTCGGACAGCGCATTCTGCGTGGCAGTGTGGCCGTCAGCACCAACATCGACGCCATCCTGCCGGACCTGCAGGCGGCCCTGCGGGAACAGGCACGGGAGCGTGATGCTGACCCGGTACGCGTTCCAGATTTCCCCATCCCGGTAGACATTCCTCGCGATGACGCCCTGTCGTTGGAGGGGACGGCGCTGCGGGAGCGCGTGCTGCGTGAATCAGCGGCCCGCCTCTACGAAGATGGGATGTCCGCCTGGGCCGAAGCCGACCTTAAGGGTAAGCAGGACATTGAGCTTGTCTCCACCGCCGGCCTGATAGAGCGAGGCCTAGGGCTGATCACGGCCAAGAATCATGACCGGATGGTGATCGCCGCCGCCGTCCTCGGCTCCCTTGCGGCAGTGTTCGCCGTGTTGCTCATGGCATCGGCGAGGTCCTGGGGGCGCCTCATCGCCCTCAGCACCGTGACGATAGCGGCCGCGTTGCCGTCCCTGGCGGCGGCAGTGGCAATCAGGTTCGGCTTCCGGACGGCTCAGGAGGAGGCGGACCCGTTCGTCACCGGCCTGCTGGATCTGGGCGTGGAGGCGATGTCGGTGCCGATACGGAACTACCTGGCGCTGACGGTGCTGGGCTTTACGGTCATGCTGCTGACGCTGGCGTTCATGTGGGCTAGTGCCCGAAACGGTACGGGCTCCGTTGACAGTCCTGCCACCTGAACCTACAATCGATGCGCCGGGAACCGAGAGGGGCCCGGCA
>MGNZ01000085.1:0-440 GCA_001795235.1 Chloroflexi bacterium RBG_16_64_32
CTCTGGACAGACTTCCGCTCTCGAATAATTGCCAAGCTTGGCTGGCACTCGCTCGTTCACTTCGTGTATGACCCCGTCGATCCGGATGACCGAGAAGTAATCGACGTCGATCTGCCCGCCGAACTTGCTGGAATATACGTCGATCTGAAGGAGGGGCTGATGCTCTACGCGCGGCCATCAGACGAAGAGAAGGCACAGGCTCTGTGGGACTGGCGCTTCGAAATCGCGCTGGGCTGGGGACGGAAAGTTGCGGCAGCTTTGTTGCCCGTACACTCGCTCATCCACGAACACTACGATGAGGACGACGAGGTATTCGACATATGACCACCACCCGAACCCCCGCTCACCCTGAGCCATCCGCCGCAGGCGGACGAGTCGAAGGGCCCCAGGCCTTCCGCCGGTTCCGTCGGCTGCGCCGCTCGCAGGCGCTGCGCGACCTC
>MGNZ01000085.1:530-676 GCA_001795235.1 Chloroflexi bacterium RBG_16_64_32
CCCGGCCAGTACCAGCTCTCCGTCGATCAGGTCCGCGCCGAGGCCGAGGAGCTGCGCGCCCTGGGCATCCCCGCCGTCCTCGTCTTCGGCCTGCCCGCGTCGAAGGACGACGCTGGCTCCGGGGCCTATGACGACGACGGCATCGT
>MGNZ01000085.1:697-1353 GCA_001795235.1 Chloroflexi bacterium RBG_16_64_32
CAAGCAGGCCGACCCCGACCTGGCCGTCATCACCGACGTCTGCCTCTGCGAGTACACCTCGCACGGGCACTGCGGCGTCGTCGTGGACGGTGACGTTGACAACGACCAGACGCTGCCCCTGCTGGCCCGCACCGCCGTATCCCACGCCCAGGCCGGCGCCGACGTCGTCGCCCCGTCCGACATGATGGACGGTCGCGTGGCCGCCATCCGCTCGGCCCTCGACGAGGCCGGGTTCGCGGCGACGCCGATCATGGCCTACGCCGCCAAGCAGGCATCCGCCTTCTACGGCCCCTTCCGCGTCGCCGCCGCGTCCGCGCCCCAGTTCGGCGACCGCCTGGGCTATCAGATGGACCCAGCGAACGCCCGCGAGGCGATGCGCGAGATCGAGGCCGACATCGAGGAGGGCGCGGACATCGTGATGGTGAAGCCGGCGCTGCCCAACCTGGACATCATCGCCCGCGCCCGCGACCGGTTCGACCTGCCCCTGGCCGCCTACAACGTCAGCGGCGAGTACGCCATGGTGAAGGCCGCGGCCGCCGCCGGCTACCTGGACGAGCGGTTGGCGGCGCTGGAGGTGCTCACGGGCATCAAGCGCGCTGGGGCGGACATCGTGATCACGTACCACGCGAAAGAGGCCGCCCGCTGGCTGGCAGAAT
>MGNZ01000085.1:1556-5878 GCA_001795235.1 Chloroflexi bacterium RBG_16_64_32
CCGGGAGCTCGGGCCGGGATTCCTCGAGAAGGTGTACGAGACGGCCCTCGCTCAGGAGCTGAGCAGTCGAGGCGTCAGCGCGCGACCGCAGGCTGAGATCGCGGTGGGCTACAAGGGTCAGCCGGTAGGCGTCTACTACGCCGACCTTCTGGTTGATGATGCGGTTATCTGCGAAATCAAGGCCGCAGGATCGATCGCTCCTGAACATGAGGCCCAGCTCCTCCATTACCTGAAAGCGACCGGAACAAAGGTGGGCCTCCTGCTGAACTTCGGCGCGCGCCGATTAGAAGTGAAGCGGATGGTGTTCTGATGAAGAAATCTGTGAATCATCTGTGCTCATCTGTGGCCAGAATTCGAACACTTGGTCTCCTGCTCAACTTCGGAGCCCGCAGGCTTCAAGTCAAACGCATGGTCTTCTGATGAAACCCAAATCTGTGCCTAATCTGTGTCTGTCTGTGGCTAATTTCTTCGCCCCAAAATGAGATCATCTGCGAGAAATCTGCGTCTATCTGCGGCCAATATCAAGGCCGTGGCCTTCGACGCCTACGGCACGCTGTTTGACTTCACGGAGCCGGACTTCATCGTCACGTTCGCCGAGATCTGCGCCCTCCAGGGGCTGGAGGCCGACGCCGCCGACCTCTGGCGCCGCTTCCTGCGGGCCGCCCTCCACTTTCGCTCCGAGAACCACCGCGTGCCGCTCTACCGCCGCTACGACGAGGCGTGGGCGGTGCAGTTCCAGCGCGTGTTCAAGCGGCTCGGCTTGCGCGGCGACGCGGATGCCGGCGCCTCTTACCTTCGTGAGAAGCTCGCGTCCGCCGCCGCCTTCCCGGAGGTGTACCCGGTGCTGTCGGCGCTGCGGCCTCGCTACCGCCTGGCCGTACTCTCCAACGCCGACGACGACTTCCTGACCGCCGCCCTCCAGCGCAACAGCCTCCATTTCGACACTGTCGTCAGCTCGGAGGAGGCGGGCGCTATCAAGCCGGACCCCGCCATCTTCCACCACCTGGCGCGGCGCCTGGAGCTCGAGCCCGGGCAGATTCTGTACGTGGGCGACAACCCGATCCCCGATGTGCTGGGGCCGCGGCAGGCCGGGCTGAAGGTCGCCTGGGTAAACCGCGTGAGGGCGCGGCGTCCCCGCCGCGTGCCGCCGCCGGACATCCGCGTCCGCAACTTGACTGAGCTGCTGCCGGCGCTGGCCTCCCCATATCGCCTCCGCGGCGCCCTAATGACTGACGAAGCTCCTGCCGCCATTTTCCCCGTAGGTCAGGGCCCCTGCCCTGACCGGGGGCGGTGAGAGATGCCGCCGCTCCGTCGCTTCACGGAAGGAGAGTACTGCTACTTCGTGACATCGGGCACCCAAGACTGGCGTCCCCTATTTCGGGACAAACGCATTTGCCAAATACTGGTGAAGAACCTACGCTTCTATCGGGATCGAATGAAGTTCTTGCTTCATGGCTACGTTGTGATGCCTGATCACGTCCACCTGCTCGTCACCCCACGACAACCGCCCACAATTTCTGATATCATGCGCAACCTCAAGAGCTTCACTGGCAAAGAGGTCCGGGAGGCCCTTGGCGTACGAGGGCCGATATGGCGGCGGCGGTTCTATGATCGCGTGATTCGAACCGAAGAGCAGTTCCGTGTGGCGCTCGGCTACATCCACCTGAATCCTGTTAGGGCAGGACTCGTCCAGTCTGCGAGAGACCATGAGTTTTCGTCTTACCTCTTCTGGGAGGAGGGTGATGGACGGCTCGCGCTCGATTCGCTGGATGGTCACGGCTGGGGCCGCGACCTACGAGGCGAAAGGGCTCGTAGCTGATGGTCGACGGCGACGCGGGCTCGCCCCGCTCCCGTGAGCTGCGCGACCTGGCCCGGCGCTACATGCCCGGCGGAGTCTCCAGCCCAGTCCGCGCCTTCAAGGCGGTCGGCGGCGACCCGCCGATCATCGCCTACGGGCAGGGCCCCCGCGTTTTCGATGTGGACGGGAACGCATACATCGATTACCTGGCGGCGTTTGGCCCGCTGATCCTGGGGCATGCCCATCCCACCGTCACAGAGGCGCTCGTCGCCGCCGCCGGACGCGGCACCGCCTACGGCGCCACGACGGAGCTGGAGGTGGAGCTGGCCCGCACCATCTGCGCCGCTATCCCTTCGATTGAACTCGTCCGCTTCGTCAACTCCGGCACCGAGGCCACCATGTCCGCCCTCCGGCTGGCCCGCGCCTTCACGGCGCGTGACAAGATCGTCAAGTTCGAGGGCTGCTACCACGGCCACGCGGACGGCCTGCTGGTGAAGGCGGGCTCCGGCCAGGCCACCCTGGGCCTGCCCGATAGCCCCGGCGTCCCAGAGTCCTACGCCGCCCACACGCTTATCGCCCCATTCAACGATGAAGCCGGCGCGCGTGCCCTATTCGAACTGCATCCGGAGGAGATCGCCGCCGTCATCGTCGAGCCCATCGCCGGCAACATGGGCGTGGTGCCGCCCGCGCCCGGCTTCCTCGCCCGGCTGCGGGATCTGACCCGTCAGAACGGCTCGCTGCTCATCTTCGATGAGGTGATCACCGGCTTCCGGCTCCGCTACGGCGGCGTTCAGACGGTATTCGGTGTCGAGCCTGACCTGACCTGTCTGGGGAAGATCATCGGTGGCGGCCTGCCGGTAGGCGCCTACGGTGGCCGCGCGGAGATCATGGAGATGGTGGCCCCCCAGGGCCCCGTCTACCAGGCGGGGACGCTGGCCGGCAATCCCCTGGCAATGGCCGCCGGCATCGCTGCCCTCGGCGCTCTGGCCGATGACGCCGCCTACCAGCGGCTGGAGGCGAGTGCCGGCCGCCTGGAGGACGGGCTGCGCCGCGCCGCTCGAGAGACCGAGACCCCGGTGCGGATCAACCGCGCCGGCTCCATGCTCACGATGTTCTTCACCGCCGACCCCGTCACCGATTTCGCCTCCGCCAAGCGCTCCGATACGCAGCGCTACGCCGCCTACTTCCGCGAAATGCTGTCGCGCGGCGTCTTCCTACCGCCCTCCCAGTTCGAGGCGGTGTTCGTATCGTTGGCCCACAGCGACGACGAGATCGTCCGAACGGTCGAGGCGGTCGAGGCTTCCCTGGCCGCCGTCCGCTAAGGACGGTCGGATATTGTCACGCCCCAGGCGAGGCGGTATACTACTGTGCGACCCGCGCCCCAAATCTGTATAAGCGATTAAGTAGGTGACACTATGAAGATATCATGTCTGCAAGAGAACCTCGCAAAAGGGCTTTCCATCGTCGGTAGGGCGGTGGCCACACGCAGCACCCTGCCCCAGGCCTCGCACGTCCTTCTGGCCAGCGACGAAGGCCGCCTCAAGCTGGTCGGCACTAACCTGGAGATCGCCGCCACCTGCTGGATCGGCGCCCAGGTGGAGGAGGAGGGCGCGGTCACAGTTCCGGCCCGCCTGCTCACGGACTTCGTGACCTCGCTGCCCAACGAGCGCATCGATCTGTCGCTGGCGCCACGGACGCGCCAGCTCAACCTGAACTGCGCGCGGAACGAGGCGTCCATGGCTGGCATGGACGCGGCCGATTTTCCGCCCGTGCCTCCGGTGGACGAGGGCTTCCGCCTCAATCTGGACCCCAAGGCGTGGCGTACCGCCGTAGAGCACGTGGAGTTCGCCGCCGCCGCTGACGATACCAGGCCCGTTCTCACCGGTATTCACACCCTCCTTGAGGACTCCGAGATTACTTTCGCTGCGGCCGATGGCTTCCGCCTGGCCGTTTACAAGCTGGCCCTGGAGCACGAGGTGTCGGAGAAGGTGGAGGTGATCATCCCCGCGCGAGCCATGCGGGAGCTGACGCGTCTGCTGGCGGACGAGGAGGACCCGGTGGAGCTGGCCTTCAACGCCGCCCGCTCCCAGGTGCTGTTCCGGCTGAAGACGGTGGAGATGGTGGCCACCCTCGTCCAGGGCACGTTCCCCAACTACTCCCAGCTCATTCCGGCCAGCTACACGACCCGCGCCCTCATCGATATGCGACAGTTCCTCCAGGAGACGCGCATCGCCGGCATCTTCGCCCGCGACGGTTCGGGCATCGTACGTATCCAGCTTCAGCCGGGCGAGGACGTGGCGCCGGGGAAGATGATCGTCTCGGCCCGCGCGGAGGAGATCGGCGAGCACCGGGGCGAGATGGACGTCAAGATTGAGGGCGAGGCGTCCAAGGTCGCCTTCAACAGCAAGTACCTCAATGACGTGCTTCAGGTCCTGGACTGCGCACAGGTGGCGCTGGAGACCAGCAGCCCCTCCAGTCCGGGTGTCATCCGGCCGGTGGGCGTGGAGAACTATGTCCACGTCGT
>MGNZ01000086.1:0-4045 GCA_001795235.1 Chloroflexi bacterium RBG_16_64_32
GGTTCCCGCGGAGCGCCGCATCTCGCTGGCCGAGGCCGAGGGGATGCGCCAGCAGAAGCAGTCCGCCATAGGCGGAGCTCAGCGCCGCCGCGACGGCTTCATGGTTGAGCTGGAGGGGCTCAAGAACGCCAGGGAGCAGCGCAAAGACGTCCAGGCGAAGCGGGATGAGGCGCATCGAAGGCGAACCCTCTATTCGCGGCTGGCGGAGTTGCTGGGACGGAACGGGTTGCAGGCGTACCTGATGGACGCGGCGCTGGACGCAATCACCCGGCTTGCAGACGAGACGCTATCACGCATCTCCGGCGGCCAGCTTCAGGTGCGGCTGGCTCGCGAGACGAACTCGAAGGGCGAGGAAGAGATCGTTATCCAGGCGATAGACCTGGCCTCCAGCGATGAGCCGCTCGACGTGCAGTTCATCTCCGGCGGGCAGAAGTTCCGCACGTCCGTGGCTCTGGCTGCGGGTATCGGCCAGTACGCGGGGGGAGGCCGCGACAGCGTTCGCTCGCTGATCATCGATGAGGGATTCGGAAACCTTGATACCCGGGGACGGCAGGAGATGGTCGACGAATTGCAGAACCTTTCGCAGGTGATGGAGAGGATAATCGTCGTGAGCCACCACGAGGACTTCCAGGATCGGACGCTGTTCCCCACCGGGTACGTACTGCGGAAGGCGGGCCAGCGCGCGGAGGTGGAGCGATTTGTGTGAGCTAGCTAGCTCAGCGGGCTTTCACCGTCCCCGCCGTAGGCGGGCGTTGGGTCGTAGCTGCCGACGAGCCTCGGGGCGCAGGTTCTAGGAATTCCCGCAGACGGGGCAGGTCCGCCCTGGCGGAGAGTTGCTAAGGACACCGCACGTCGCGCAGAAGGGCCTGCCCTGGAGTTCGGTCGCCACGCGAAATGCGGCCTCGCGTCGGTAGGCGCCATCGGCGAAGCGGGCGCTGTCCCGGGAGCCCCAATGCCAGTCGTCTGGACCTTGCCCATCGGCCACGATCTCCGGCATCGGCACGGTTGTGGCCTCCGTGAAGACGCCGCTCTGGTAGGCTTGTCGCAGGACACGTAACCGCCTGAGAGGCGCACGCCGGTTTTCTTGGAAATCACCGCCTTGTAGGACATTGGACACGGGGAACCCCTTCTTGTTATGGCCGAACGACACGCCTTCGGCGCCTGTCTGTGGACGCCATATAGGACGTCTGTACGCGTCCGTTCGTTACGAAGCCTCGACCGGAGTAGCCAACGCGGCCGACCACTCCGCTCTGGATATGGTGCGGCGCAACTCAGCTACCCACTGCTCGGAGAATGCCGACCATGCCGCACGAGGGGCGCTTCGCCTATCCCGAGCTCTGAGTCCAGCAAAAACAGCCGCCCGGGGCGTAATCCGGCTGCGATGGACACCGATGTGATCTGCTGCTGGAATAGACAATCGGCCAGGTAGGACCGGAACAGACCTCAACCGAGTTGAGATTCGGGAGTCCACAAATAGCGGCTCATACTGATTTCGGGTGTTGCTGACGGCGCACCGGCGCCTTCGCCGGGAACGGCTGTCCCCACACAGGACGGTCACGTAACCAACGCACGCCCGGCGTCAGCGTCGGCCGTCCAGCCTTCGCTTTGAGGTCGCTAGCCTCTCCCGCCGGACCCGGTCCGCCCACCTCGCCGGGCGTCCAGGGTCGCCAACTCCAGAGGGTGCTCTTCGGCATAGAGGTGACGTGGCATCTTCCCGGAGAACATCGCGCGGTTCAAGGGGAAGAAGCGCGGGTTCAGGTGCACGAAGAACAGGTGCACTATGAAGATCCAGCACACGGCCAGCAATGCCTCATCGCTGTGGGCCACCAGGGCCACAGGTACGGCGTCGCCGGGCAGGAGTTTCGACGCCAGCACCGGGAACATCAAGACTAGGCCCGAGATGCCTATGAGGGGCATCCCCCAAAAGATCGCCCAGTAGTCGAACTTTTCCCGATAGCTGAAGCGGCCAAACCGGGGCCTCACCATGGTCCGGCCGAACCAGTACTGCAGGTCCTGAAAGAAGTCAGCAATGTCTTTAGGAGTGGGGATCATCGCGATGGGGAGCGGCTTCCGAACGACGACGGTACTGTACGCGACATACGCCAGGTGGTATAGGCAGTCGGTGATAAGGACGAGCCCTGCGAAGCGATGGATGGAGCGGGCGCTGTCCAGGCCACCCCAAAAATTGATGAACCACAGGCTTACCGGCCAGTCCGGGAACTTCTGGGGCAGGCCCGTCGTGGCCAGAACTATAAGGCTCACCATCATTACCAGATGCTGAATCCGCTGCTGACCATCGAACCGGGCGATCTCTTCTGCGGCGTCTGGGCGCCGGCTGAAGGCGGCGTCTTCCGCGACCAGCGCCTGTGTGGCCGCAAAGGCCGCCGGCCCGCCATCTGTCTGCACGTCGACCGCCGAGTCCGCGGTGGCGAGATGGCTACCCGGGTTGTCACCGGGGTCATCGTCCGGCTCGTCGCCAGCGGCTAAGTCGCCGCGGCTGGGGCCCCGGATGTCGCCTTCGCCCGGCCCACCGCCACCCCGGTCTTCTTTGCCGGGGCCGCGGCCCCTGTAGGCCCGGCCGGTCAGCCAGCCGATACCTTCCATGCTCACCATTAGCATGCCCAGGCCGACAACGCTGGCTGTGAGGACGAAGAAGAAGCGCTCGCCGTAGTGGGCAACCGGAGACAGCTCCTCAGATGCAAACTCTTTGTGAAGAGCGAGAGTGCTGGCGAAGCTTTCAGTGGCGCCCGGATGGCAGTCGGCGCAGAGACCTGCCAGGCTGGCCGTGCTGCTCACGGGCGATGCCGGGTCATCCACCTTGACCACGTCATGGCTTCCGTGGCAGCTCGCGCAGGTAGCCGGGTACGGTTCGTCCGTGTCCGACCCCACAAGCTCCAGCACTGTGCCGTGAGGGCTGTCCAGGTACATTTCATGGACATCGGTCTCCAGCCCGTAGCCTGCCATGAGCTTCTCATCCGCGTGACAACCCCCGCACGTCCCGGCGACGTTTCTGGGGAAGGCAGGCGACTCCGTGGCGAGAATGGGCGGGATGTCATGGCCGGTGGCCCCCGGGCTGTGACAGTCCAGGCAAGTGGCGACCCGTGGATCGGCGTGCACACTCGCCTCCTGAAGCTCGAGCTCCCTCGAGTGGCACTGGCCGCATAGCTTCTGCACCGCCTGCTCATTGATTCGCTGGCCGGTGGCGAAAGTGAGGTGGCACCGTGTGCAATCGATAGAGGCATGGGTGGAGGAGGCCAGCATCTCCTCGTCGAAGAGGAACTCCTCCCAGGGGCGGCTGCTCATCTCAGGCTTATACAGGGGGTCAGTATGGCAGCCAAGGCAGCCGCTGGTGTCGATTACGGAGGTGGCCTTGACCCTGAGCTGACCGCCCGGCGCTCGACTGACGTGCACCAACATGCCGATGCCGGCCAGCACGAGGGCAACCAGCAGCACCAGGAGGAGCTGCTTCGCCAGCTTCCAGCCAGACACCGGCTCCGCCACCTCCTTTAGCCGTACACGAGCAGATAGAATAGAACCATGCCCATCACCATCAGGAGGCCGCCCAGCAGCAGGAGGAAGGCATTCCAGAGTGCAAGCAAGCCCCGGAGCAGGAGAGGGTCAGGGCGCCGAACGGCATGAGGGTGGATGGGAGGGCTGGGAAAACGATGCCCGTGGACGTTGCTCAGGCCCAACACCGCGAGGTACCCTCCGGCGACGGCGATGAGCCAGCAGCCGAGAAAGGCCGAGAGGAAGATTGGTAGGCTCATTGGGCACCTCCTTGCCGCCGCCTCAATCTCTTACCTGGTGAGCTACCGCCATGCCCGACGGGAGCACCGGACAGACCGGTATGGCCCAGAGCGGGGAACTGTACGCCCCGGTCTTCGTGACTACTACTTGAGCACCTGGACCTCATCTGCCCGAGGGGCTGAGCAAGGTCTCCTACCAATGACAAACTCATCGTCACGCATCCGCCGGTTAGTGCGATAGGGCGTCACCCATCCTTCCCGGGGACATAGACGCAGGAGGGATCGGCGGCCAGGTAGTC
>MGNZ01000086.1:4062-13987 GCA_001795235.1 Chloroflexi bacterium RBG_16_64_32
CACCTGTCGGAACCGGCAGCGTCCGCACCTCCCCTTGAGCTTATCGGGCTGTCGCAGGTCCGTGAACAACGGTGCGTGGCGATAGATGTCCGACACCGTTTGTTGCCGGACGTTGCCCGCTGCAAGGGGCAGAAACCCTGATGGACAGACGTCGCCGGTGTGGGAGACGAAGCAGAAACCCTTGCCGTCGTTGACGCCTTGGGCCGGGCGGTCCAGGCCGTCCTGGTAGCGGTAGCCCGCGCCGGCCACCGTACGGGGCATCCCGGCAGCCGCGCCGGTCAAATGTCCCTCTTCCCGCTCCCGCTCAATCACCACCCGTCGATAAGCGGGAGCCGCCGTGCTCTTGACATCGAACGACGCCCGCTTCGAAAGGTCGTACAGCCAGTGGAAAACCCGCTCGTGCTCCTGCGGGGAGATCATGTCTGCGGCCTTTCCACGACCGGTCGGCACCAGGAAGAAGACGCTCCACTGCACGGCGCCCAGGTCGCCCACCATCTGTGTCATCTCGTCCAGCAGGTGAAGGTTGTACCGGCTGACCGTGGTGTTGATCTGGAGCGACAGCCCAGCAGCCGCGACATCCCTGCCGATTCTCTGCGCTATCTGGAAGGAGCCGCTGAAACCCCGGAAGGCGTCGTGCGACTCGGCGGTGGGCCCGTCAATGCTGAGGGCCACGCGGCGCACGCCGGACTCCTTGACGCGGGCCAGGGCCTTGGCCGACGCCAGGCGAGTGGTGGTAGGGGTAAGGGAAGTGCGTAGCCCCTTCTGCACGGCGTAGGCGAGGATGTCGAACAGATCACGGCGCATCATCGGGTCGCCGCCCGTGATCACCAGGATGGGGTCGCCGAGCTCCTTGATCTGGTCGATGAGATCGAACGCCTCCTCGGCGGTCAGCTCGTCCGGGTGAGGGCGGGGCTGGGCCTCGGCGCGGCAGTGGCGACAGACGAAGGCGCAGGCCCGGGTCACCTCCCAGGCGATGGTGAAGGGTGCGCGGTCGAAGTCGGCCTTGGCCAGGCGGGCGTCGTGGGCCCGCCGCTCGCGCGTGGCCAGCGGCATCCTGCCCGTCACGCCACCGCTCCTTCCTGCTGCACCGGCGCCGGAAAGCGTGCCGCCTCCGCGGCGGCTGCGCTGCCCGGACGGATGCCGATCTCCTCGTCCGTCAGGTAGCAGGCGGGGTCGGGGGCGAGGAAATCGCCGAAATAGCGCTCCGCCCGAACCCGCAGGTTGCCGTTACAGATCTCCAGGTAGCGACAGGAGCTACAACGCCCCTTGAGATGAGCCTTTCTGTCCTTAAGGATCGCCATCCTCGGCTCGCTGGCATCGGTCCAGATGGCGCTGAACGGCCGCTCTCGGACCGTGCCGAGTGTGTAGTCCCACGAGAACTGGTCGGCGTGCACCTTCCCTTCGGGGTCGACGCATGACACGGCGATGCCCGACTGGTTACCGCCGTTCCACTTGAGCATCTGGTACACCTCTTCCGCTCTCTGCGGCTGCTGATCGCGGACTCTCATGTACAGGTAGACGTTATCGGCGTGGTTGTCGACGGTGAGGATCTCCTTGTCCAGGCCGCGCCGGTGAAAGTCTTGGGCCCGGTCGAAGATGTAGCCCACCGCCCAGCGGGTCTCCGCCGGGCTCAGATCGTACGAACGGACACGGTCGCCGCGGCCGGCATACGCCAGGTGATAGACGCAGCAGCGGGGGATGTCCTCCTCCTCCAGGAGATCGAAGATGGCCGGCAGCTGGTCTACGTTCTTTTGGTGGACAGTCAAGCGCAGGCCCACCCGGACACCCAGCTCGCGGCAGAAGCGCATGCCCGCCAGGGCATCATCATATGCGCCCTTCTTGCCCCGGACCTTGTCGTGGACCGGCCCGATGCCGTCAATGCTGACACCCACATAGGAAAATCCGCACCGCCGGATCTCACCGGCCAGGTCAGGAGTGATGAGGGTACCGTTGGTGGAGATGATGCAGCGCAGACCCCTGTCCCGGGCGTAGGCCGCCAGCTCAAACAGGTCGGGCCGGATCAGGGGCTCGCCGCCGGAGAATAGCACGGTGGGCGCGCCGAACTCCGCCAGGTCATCCAGGAGAGCTTTTCCCTCGCCGGTGGTCAGCTCCCCCGGATAGTCGCGGTCCTGGGCGTCCGCGTAGCAGTGCATACAGTAGAGGTTGCAACGGCGGGTGACGTTCCAGACCACGATCGGCTTCTTGTCCGCCGAGAAGTGCAGAAGATGAGATGGCATGCTAGCGGTGAGGCGGCCGTAGCGCAGGGCGTCCCCTGGGCCGGCAGTTCCGTTCAGTAGCCTTGAAACCGAAAGCATGTCCCACCTAGAGCGAAAGTACTATCAACCTTCTACACTATTCAGACTATGAGATTGTGACAATTCACACAATGACACCAACACCCCATATGGACCATCAAAGTGTACTAGTCCGGTGGGTCCCCCTCATCAAGCCGGACGGAGACCGGCGAGGTGGTGTCAATCCTCGCATCCTATCTATGCATCGGCAGTGATGATGCCCTGATTGATAGCGTATTTGAGAAGCTCTAGCCGGTTGTGCACTCCCAGCTTCTCCATGAGGTGGGCGCGATGGTTGTGGACGGTGTGCTCGCTGATGCTCAGAATGTCGGCGATCTCCCGGTTGGAATGGCCGGCGGCGACTAGGTGCAGGATCTCCCTCTCCCGGTCGGTCAGCAGGTCATAGGGCTGCATCCGGTCTCCCCGCTTCAATCTCTGCAAATAATCGCCCACGAGGAGCTTGGTAACGCTGGAGTTCAGGTAGCAGTTCCCTTGATTGACCGATCTGATGGCGGTAAGCAGCTCCCATTCCGGGGCCGCCTTGGTCACGTATCCGTCGGCGCCGGCCTGAAGGGCCTGGAAGAAGAACTGCTCGTTGTCGTGCATTGTCAATATGAGAACGTGAGCCTCGGGGAACTCTCGCTTTATACGACGGCTAGCCTCCAGGCCACCAAGGTTTGGCATGCTGATGTCCATCACGATGACGTCGGGCTCCACCTCCTGGACCTTCTGGATCGCCTCCAGTCCATCCTTGGCCTCCCCTATCACCGTCATATCAGCCTGTGGGTCAATGATGAGCCTCAGGCCCGTGCGCACCATGGTGTGATCGTCGGCTAGAAGAACGCGGATTTCGCCGTTTTCCATCGTCTCTCCCCTTTCTCAGCTAGCGGCAAGAGGTTCCTCTTCCCAGGGGACCGGCTCCTGAGCTCCCAGGGGCACGGTCATGACCAGTTTCGTCCCTTCACTAGGGCGAGAGCCGATGTGCAGCTCACCCCCCAATAGATGGCTCCGTTCCCGCATGCCGATGAGTCCCAGACTCTTGCGTTGCTCCGCTCCCAGGGCCCGGTCCGCGTCGAAGCCCACGCCGTCGTCCTCGATCGCCAAGCTAACGTGTGAATCCTCGAAGGCCAGCGTCACCAGGACCACATTGGCGCGGGAGTGCTTGGCCACGTTGGTCAAACCTTCTTGGAGTATGCGAAACAGGGTGACCTCCGCCTCCGCCGGCAGCCGCCGCTTCTTTCCCGATACCTCCAGACGCGCCTCAATGCCGGTACGGCTGGCAAACGTCTGGACGTAGTCCTTCAAGGCTGCCGGCAGGCCTAGTTCGTCCAGGGCGCTTGGACGCAGGTCCAGCGCCAGATTACGGATGATGTGCATCGCCTCCAGGGCCAGTTGTCGCAGGGAAGCGGCTTCCTCCCGCATCTCCGGTGTGGGGCCCGCCGCCTCGATGCGGCTCAACCCTAACTGGAGGGCGGTAAGCGCTTGACCCGCCTGGTCGTGTAGCTCCCGGGACACACGCTGGCGTTCCTCCTCCTGCGCCTTCACGACCTTCGTGACCTGGTCCTGCAGCAGGCCGATCCGTTCCTCCTGCATGCCCATAGCCTCGCTGTGCAATGTGGTCAGCTCCTCGCGGGCCGAACGGAGGGAGACCACCATCGCGTCGAAGGCCTCAGCCAGAGCCCCAAACTCATCGCGGCCGGTCACCCCGACTGGCTGTTCCAGCTCACCGCGGCTCACCCGCTTCGTGCCTTCCAGGAGAGCGCGTAGCCGGTTGTTGATGTAGATGCTTGAGGGGTGGCCGATGGCGAAGATGAGGAGGGCCGCCGCTAGTAGACCCCCGATAATCATGTACTGAGTCCGGTTGATGAGGGATCCAGCCTCGTCGGTGGCAGCCTCGGCGTCCTCAAACGCGGAGTGGCGGAGAGTGTGTGCGATGTCCGTAAGCGCTTGGAAGTCGCCGCTGGATGCGCCGTAAAGGGCCAGCGCCTCCTGGCCGCGACCTTCATCGGCTAAAGCTAGCATGCCATCCTGTGCAGTCAGATAGGCCCTGTATTCCTCTTTGAACTGGAACAAGCCTTCCGGCGCTGACTCCTCTGTGAACGTCTGTTCATATCCGGCGATGTGCGTGTCGATACCATCGAGGGACGCTGTCAACTGATCCCTTCTCTCCTCTCGCTCCAAGGGATCGCTCTCCAGAACAAAGGCCAGCCCCAGAGAACGGAGCCGGCCGAATTCCTCAGCGAGATGCGCAGCGTCTTCCACACGCGCGATGCTACGGGAGCCGACGCGTTCGGATATCTCCTTGGAGCGGTCCAGTTGCGAATACGTGAAGTAGCCCAGGATGGCCAGAGCGGCGAGGAATACGTTGAAGGCGAGGACGAGCTTCCAGCGGATGGACATGGTCAGTCCACCCGGCGCGCGCCCCGCGTCGCGGTCCGCCCTGCATCTGTCGAACAGCGGCCCATAGATTAGTCCAACCCGGCGACAGGGAAAATGTCGCCATAGACCCGCCGGGACGGCTCTACTACATGCTAAGCGTAGAGGGCTGTGCCTTCCATCACAAAGGTCCATACGGCCCATAACGCCTGGACCATTAAGCCCATGTTAACGAGTAGTGATTGTGTGCTTCTTCCTCGGCCCCGACTGGAGCAACACCTGCGCATCCCGCTATTAATCACGAAAATGGCCCCCAGGTTTAGCGTTAATGGCACCCTCGGAGGCGCGCATATAGCGTGATGAACCCATTGGTGGCCTCCTCGGAGTTGCGGTACGCTAAATGTGAAAAATGTAACGATCACTGACTTGTTATGACCGTGTATCTGGTCTACCAGGCACTGCGAAGCGGCGGCCGCGCGCAACTCTTAAGAGAAGGCGCCTGCCGCGCTTCGCGGCGGCTACTCCGCCCCCGCCAGCCCGGGGGCGAAAGGTCACGATAGTCCGACCGGCGCAGGAAGCGACGATGCCTATCAACGGATGGAGAACGCCATGAACGAACCGCCGACCAGCGAAGACCCAGCCTCGACGCAACCTCAGGAGGCGCCGACGGTCGACCAAGCCCGCGGCGCTCGCAGCGGGATGAAGTTCGCCGCAGTAATGATCCTGCTGGCCGCCATCCTGATAGCCGGATTCGGGATCTACCAGTTCACGCAGGACGGGTCAGAGGAAGCGCCGCCTATTGCTGAATCCGGCGAGGAGCGACCGCTGGATCAGGTATCGGACAAGGTGTTTGGGGCCGAGCTCCTTTGGCGAGCTCCCCTGGAGTCAGCGAGCATGCCCTCTGACATTGCCCTCGTGGATGAGCGCATATTTGTTCTGGACTCCAACAACAACAGCATCGTAGAGATAGACGACCAGGGCAATGTCCTCCACGTGCTGGACAGCAAGAGCGACAGCCGCCTTGCCCTTCAGGCCCCGATGGCGATGACCGCTCATGAAGATAAGCTCTACGTTTCCAACTCCGGCGGCGGAAACGTGATCGTCCTCAACTCCGATGGCGTCGTGCAAGAGGTCATCACTCCCGAGGTCGGGCCAACAGAATATCCCCTGCGTCCCATCGGCATCGCCATCGCCCGCAACGGCCAGATCTTCCTCAGCGATCCCGATAACCATCGCGTTCTCCTCCTGGATCAGGAGGGACGCCTCGTCACCACCCTGGGCTCCGGCACACGCGACTCCGGCGAGTACGGCTTCAACACCCCGGGCGGTCTGTCCCTGGATGCTCAAGGGAATCTCTACGTCGTGGACATGCTTAACTACGCAGTCAAGAAGTATTCTCCCGAAGAAAAGTTCGTTCTCAGCTTGGGAGAGGCGGGCGACACTGAGGGCACCTTCTCGCGACCCAAGGTTGTGGCAGTGGACGGCGACGGCCGGATTTTCGTCTCCGACACGCTTCTGGTCGCCGTGGCGGTGTTCGGCGCCAATGGACAATATGCCGGATTCATCGGCAGAGAGGACCCTGACGACATTCGCTCCGGCTCCATGTTCCAGGCCCCACACGGCATGAAAATAGTCGGCGACACCCTCTACATAGTGGACCGCTTCGCCGGCCTGTTTGCCTTCGACCTTCCCGAGGAAACCGTCGCCGAGCCCACGGCTGATTGATACGCCGGGGCTAAGAACATTGGCATTATTTCAGAGGCCATATGGGCCGGTAGTGTCATTGTAACAGATTTCACAATCTCTTAACGTCAGAAGTGAACAATGTGAATGAACCTAAGTCACCGAGGTCGAAATGGTGAAAATAAGCGCGACGCTCAGCCGAATCCCCATCCCTAGCTGGTGGGGGCCTCTCGCCCTTGCGATCCTGGCGGTAGCCCTCGTGGCCACGGCCGGCCTGGGGCAGGGACGGGCCGCCGCCGAAACCACCCCCAGCCTCACCAGCATGGCGGTCTCCGTCATGCCGGAGTACGACCAGCCCAGGGTGCTCGTCTCCTATCGCGGCGAACTCAACGCCGACGTCGCTCTGCCCCTCGAGGTCCGGCTTCGCATGCCGGCCGACGCCGAAATCGCCCAAGTCTGCTCCATCATCTATCGGCCCGACGAGGAGCACCTCTGCCAGACCTACGAGGCTGAGCCTGACGGCCAATATATGGCCGTCAGGTGGGAAGCGGTCACCCCCATCATGTACGTCGAGTACTACTACGGCTCCATCTCCGGGGCAGGCCAGCGCTCCCTGGATTTCAACTTCTGGGCTCCCTATCCGGTGCAGAATCTCGATCTGTTTGTGTTGGAGCCCAGTGATGCGACTGATTTCACCCTGACGCCGGAACCCGCCGATACCGTGGACGAGCAGGGATTCCGGCATCACTCATATGTGTTCACTGACATCTCGGTCGACGAGCCCGTGAGCATCGAAATGGCCTACGCGCGCCAGACCGACCAGCCGTCGGCGCCGCCGCGGGACACCGGCGCGGCCGCCGCCGATGGCAGTGCTATTCCCCAGAGCATAATCATTTCCCTCGGCGTGGTGGCGGCAGGCGTTCTCGCCTTCGTCGTGTACAGCGTCTTCATCCGCCGCTTTCGTGTTCGCGCCGTCGCCCGCGCTGGGCTGGCGGTTGGCGGCCAGGGCACAGCGCCACGGGGAGGAGGAGGGTCATTCTGCCGTCATTGCGGCGGCCCGGTGAGGCCTGAGTCCGCCTTCTGTCACGGTTGTGGACAGGAGGTCAGGCCGCTCCCAGGGGGACAAGAATGAGGAGCGCATTCCAGCATCTCCTTTCACAAGGGGAGAAGGGCCGGGGCGGAAGCCTGGCTCTCATCATCACCCTCGCCTTTGCCCTGGTGCTAGCCCTGAGCGTCGCCTCAGGCCTGTGGTCCGCCACCGCCGACCATGACACCACCCCGGCTCCGGCCGAGCTAGCGGGTTTCCGCTTGATCGGGAGCGTGGCCGGACCCGAGGCGATATCCGAAGTCAACGAGTTGCACGGCACTGAGATCGAAATTGTCGACGCCTGGATTGGGCAATATCAACAGGGCGGCACTGTATGGGTGGCCCGGGCCACCAGCGAGCTGAAGGCGCGAGAGCTGCTGGATGTCATGGTCCTCCGGATCCAGGAAGGAAGCTCGCCCTTCAAGGGCCTAACCCAGCAGGACTTCCAGGGAATGCCCCTGTACACCGTAAGAGACGCCCGCCAGATCCATTTCTTCTACCAGATTGGCGCTCAGGTGGTGTGGCTGGCCGCGCCGCCCGGCGCCGAGGATGCCTTCCTCGCGAAGGCGGTGCATGAGGTGAGTTGAGGTGCCTGCTAACGAGTTGAGACCGGCTCCGAACTATGGCGGACGAGGCGCAAGGCCCCAGGCCAGTCCGCCGGGACCTCAGCACGGACTCCTGCACCGAAAGCGCTTCCTCATCGTCGGCATGATTGTGGCTATCGCTCTGGGCTACCTGGGCTTCACAGCGTTTCAGGGAGCATCAATGTACTACCTGACCGTGGATGAGCTCCTGGCCCGCGGCGACACCGCCTACGGCGAGCAGGTGCGCCTCATGGGCAGGGTGGCAGACGGTTCTGTAGACAACAACCCGTCGGCCAGTACCCTTCGCTTCGCCGTGACCGGTGAGGACGGAGCGTCGCTGCCGGCCTTGTACTCAGGTATGGTGCCGGACGCCTTTCGGGAGGACGCCGAAATCGTGCTAGAGGGAACTCTGACCCCGGCGGGCACTTTCCAAGCTGATTCCCTGCTGGTGAAGTGCCCCAGCAAGTACGAGGCGGCGCCGGAAGACCAGCCAAGTGAGGATGGAAGCTAATATGGCCGACCTAGGATACGCAGCCATCATCGCAGCCTTTGTCATAGCCATCTATGCGGCCGTGGCCGCCTTCGTCGGCGCCCGCGCCCGCATCAACGAACTGTGGCTCAGCACCCGCAACGCCGTGTTCGTCGTGTTTGGTTTGGTCAGCGTTGCCTCGGCGGCCCTCGTGTACTCCTTCTTCGCCCGCGACTTCAGTATTCGCTACGTGGCGGAGCACTCCAGCTCGGACCTTCCGCCTCTGTACACCCTTGCCGGCTGGTGGGCGGGCCAGGCCGGATCGCTCCTGTTCTGGGCCTGGATCCTGTCCATCGCGGCCGTAGTGATCATTCTCCGCAGCGAGAAGCGGGCCAGAGAGCAGGTGCCTTACGTTACGGCCGTCATGATGGCCGTCCTCGCCTACTTCCTGGGCATCATCGCATTCGCTGCCAACCCCCTGGAGAAGATGCCCTTGGCACTTAGCGAGGGAACAGGCCTCAACCCCTTGCTGCGCACCTCCGATATGATCTCTCATCCCACCAGCCTGCTTCTCGGCTACTCGCTGCTCACCGTACCCTTCGCCTTCGCCATGGCCGCCCTCATCACCGGACGCCTTGACGACTGGTGGATCCGCTCCACCCGCCGCTGGACGCTGGTCGCCTGGTTCTTCCTCACCATGGGCAATCTGCTCGGCATGCTCTGGGCATACAGGGTGCTGGGCTGGGGCGGCTACTGGGCCTGGGACCCAGTGGAGAACGCTTCATTCATGCCCTGGCTCACGGCTACGGCCTACCTGCACTCCGTGATGATCCAGCAGCGGCGGGGGATGCTCAAGGTCTGGAACATGGTGCTCATCATCATCACGTTCTCCCTGAGCCTATTCGGCACACTAGTGGTGCGGAGCGGCATCCTCAGCTCCGTTCACTCCTTCGCCGCCGGCGCCTCAGGACCGCTGTTCCTGGTGCTCATATTCATAGTGCTGGTGGGCTCCCTGTGGCTCCTGTGGGCACGGCTTCCCCGCCTGCGCAGCGAGCATGCTCTGGACTCGATGGTCTCCCGCGAGGCCACGTTCCTGGGCAACAATCTGCTGCTGGTCGGGGCGGCATTCGCCATTTTCTGGGGTACAATCTTTCCTATCATTTCGGAAGCAGTGCGGGGCGTCAAAGTAGGGGTAGGAACTCCTTTCTACCAGCAGATTACGGCCCCCATATTCCTCGGCTTGATCGTCCTCATGGGCGTCTGTGCCCTCATCGGCTGGCGCAAGGCATCCGTGGACAACTTGCTGCGCAACTTCCTGTTCCCGCTGGCGATGGCGGTGGGAGCTGCAGTAGTCCTGTACGTCCTGGGGCTCCACTCCATCTATGCCGTCGTGGCGTTCGCCACCCTGGCCTTCGTAGCCTCCACTATCCTC
>MGNZ01000087.1 GCA_001795235.1 Chloroflexi bacterium RBG_16_64_32
TGGCTCGCGGTCAGTCTTGGCGACCTCGGCCAACAGATGTTCATTGTGGACACCGTCGTGTTCTTAGGAGCGGCGATCTATACCTTCACGGCAGCCGCCGTGTCCCGCAGGCAGGCCGTCAACCAGGAGAAAAGGCTCCGGCTCCGCCTGCTTGTCCACAACATGGAGCTTGAGAACGGGGCCATGCGCGACGAACTCACCCAGCTGTTCAACCGCCGCTATCTGATGGACCGGCTGGAGCGGGAACTTAACACCGCGAAGGGGTTTGAGCGCCCTTTCGCCTTGATCACAATCGAAGTCAAGTCCCTGAACCACATCAACCACGTCTCCGGGTTCGCGGCGGGTGACCGGCTCCTGGCCGCCTTCGGCCGGTTCCTTCTGGAGTACACCCGCGCCACAGACATCCCCGCGCGGATGAGCGGCAGCAGGTTCGGCGTCATCTTGCCGGATACTTCCAAACGCGGGGCCCATGTGATGATCGAGCGTCTCACTCAGGCGCTCGCCGCAACGCCGCTGCTGGACGACGCGGACCAGGGCACTGAGGTCGTAGTGTCCTTCAGCATGTCCGGCCACCCCTGGGGCGGCGATACGGTGGACGCCGTCGTCCGAGAGGCGGAGATGGCTTGTCTGTCAACCGTGCCGGATGCCGACGGCGAAGGTCAGGATCCGGATGGCGGGCGGCCCCCCAATGTTCCCGCCATGTTCCGGACCCCCGGTCGGCGCTCGGCCGCATCATAGGCGGGCGCCTGTCAGCAGGCAGAGCATTCTCCCCTCTTCATCCAGCCGAGGCCGAACCGTCGTTGAATTCGCCGCGGCGCCCGCTTAGGCCAGCCCGTGCTTGTGTACCAGCGACTCTACGTGGGCGATGTCCGAGTACACCCGCTCCCGCATCGCCGCCCGCTGGCCTTCCGGCACCGGCGCCGAGGGGGCATTGACCATGACCCCAAACTGGACGCCGACGATCTGCCAGAACGCTATCGTGACGAGCTCTGACCCATACAGCCACTGCTCACGGTCGATGGCGCGACCCATGTGCCGCGCCAGCTCGTCCAGATAGTGCTCCACCAGCTCCTCGGCGTCCGCCGCCTGCTGGTACGCCAGGAACCGCCCCACGTCGAACGAGGCCAGCCCCTCGCCCACGATCTCCCAGTCGATGACCACGGTCTTGGGCCCCTCCGGCGTATCTCTGAATCCCAGGTTGCGAATGTCGAAGTCGTGATGACACAGGGTCCGGGGCAGCGGGCGGACCTTCTCCAGCAGGAGCTCCGGCTCCCGGTACAGCCGTTCGATCACCCTTCGTGTCTGAGCTGGCAGGGAGTCCATCAGCGTCGGCACGCCCTCTTGCAGCCAGGGCCACTTCCCCACGATGTACTCCGATGACTTCGCGGGCGCCTTCATGCCGTCCAGTATGTCTACCACACAGCGGTAGAAGTAGTCCACCGGCTGCTCCAGCCGCATTAGCCAGGGCAGACGCAGGATCTCATCTCGTTCCCAGAAGGCGGCGTGGAAGGCGGCCAGGTGCGAGAGGATGGTGCGTAGCGTTTGGTCCGGGATAACGGCGTGCATCCCCAGCCTCTCCATCTCCGGCCTCACGTCTTCCACGAACGCCCAGTACTGGTCGAATACGGGCTCGAACTCGATGTGCACATAGGGGATGTGGAACGTGTCGGGCATCTGGTCGAAGAGGCCGGTCTGGAACGCTTTCAGCTCGCGGTGCTGTGTGTCGCCCGTGAGCATCATCACTGCGTCCATGGGCGGGAGGACCCGCAGGATTATGGTGGAGCGGCCGCTATCCTTCCGGGCGGAGTAGTCAAAGGCGATCTCGAAGAACTGCTTGTCGCCGAAGCGGGGGAACTCGAATGGCTCAGGCGTTACGGTGAACCCGGTGACGGTCACTGCAGGTTCTCCCAGGAGCTTCGCGGCAACCATGGACAGGTACTCGGCGGTGAGATCGTCGACCGTGCGTGGGGTCTTCGGTTCGCCCATGCGCTACTCCTTGAGGAACTCCGTGACTACCTCCAGAAAGCGTTCCGGTTGGTCGTGGTGTACCCAGTGGCCGGCGTCCTCGATGATGACCGACCTGTAGCTCGGTATCGCCATCGCCCGGCCGGACTTGTCTGGGTCCGGGGCCCAGCTCTCCGCCCCTTTGATTAGCAGGACCCGCGCCCGGATCCTGGACCAGATATCCTGGGCGTCCTCCAGATTGAACTCGTACGGGGAGCGGATGCGCACGTAGTTGTCGAACTTCCAGGAGAGGGTGCCGTCATCGTTGGGGCGGGTGCCGTGTAGAGTCAGGTGGTGAGCCATCTCCGGCGTTAGGTGCGGGTTGGCATCGATCATGCGCCTTGTCGCGTCTTCCACGGATGCGTAGCGCCTGGGCCGGCGGCGTTCCATCTCATGCATGTGGTCTATCCAGGTACGCATGCGTACGTGTGCCACCTGGTGCTCTATCAGCGGTGGCCCCAGCCCCTCGATCGCCACGACCTTGATTACGCGCTCCGGGTATGTGCCCGCGTACTGGAGGGCGATGGCGCCTCCCAGAGAGTGGCCGATGATGGTGAGGGGGCCGTCGCCGAGATTGGCGACCAGGGTAGCGGTGTCAAGGACGAACTCCGGTAGGCTATACATCCCGCCCAAGGCGGAGCCGCTGTCGCCGTGGCCGCGTAAATCGGGTGCGTAGATCGAATAGCGGTCACGCAGCCCGTCGGCCACGCGATCCCAGTTGCGACAGTGGTCCCGTCCACCGTGTATGAGCATGAGTGGCGGTTTGCCCTCATTCCCCCAAACGGCGTAGTGCAGCTTCAGCCGTTGAGAGTTGTAGTACCGGGACTCAGGCTCGCTCATCTATCTCGCCTCCGGAGCTCGTGCAGCGACTCGTACACTCCGGTCTCGCTGCCGGGAATCACGACGGCGCCGCAGAGCTTCTGGTAATACTCCTCGGGCCCAACTCCGCCGATGATCGCGTAGGCGTAGCCCATCTCCCGCATCGACTCCAGACAGCGGAATAGAAGCGCGGCGCCAACGCCGCGGCTCCGCTCCCCTTCTGTAACGCCCGTGGGTCCGAAGAAGCCGCGGCGGGTGCACTCGTAGGCGGCAAAACCCAGGATGCGGCCATCGCGCTCCGCGATATACGCTGTTATGGGCGAATGGCCGTACGCGAGGTCCGCCTCAGCCGCCCACAGCTCCCCGAAGGTTTTCTCCACGAACTGGCGGTACCGCTTTCTGTCCCAGGGCTCGGCCCTGCGCACCGTGACGCCTGCTTCTTGAGCACGCTGGTGGATGGCCGATGCATCGCCAAGGTCGTAGAGTCGTACGAGCATGTCCGGCATGGCGCGGCTATAATAGCAAAAAGCCTCCCCTGGAGCATTTGGTGGATGGGCCGTCTCAGGCTACACGTAACCCCGGGCGCCCGCGAAGAAGGGATAGCAGGCTGGCGCGGAGAGTCGCTGCGGCTCAAGGTGCGGGAGCGGCCGCAGAAGGGCCGCGCCAATGAGGCCGTCATTCGGTTGCTGGCGCGCCGTCTCGGCATCCCTCGGGCCAGCATCGGTATTGTGCACGGGGCCGGATCGCGGGACAAGCTGGTGGAAGTCGAGGGCTTCAGCGACGAAGAGCTGCGATCAGGCCTGGGCCCGGCGGCTCACTAGCGGCGGCGTCGCGGGATCAGAACTTGGTCCACTGGTACCAGCGGCCCAGGGGCATCGCCATCAGCAGCACGTCATGATGATGCCCCACGGGATCGACGGCGGCGCCCTCGATGGTGGCAAGCCTAAAGAACCCCAGCCATTCAGCCGCCTTTATCGCCTCCTGCTCCCGGTCCGCCACCGCCTCGAATAAGACCTTCTCCAGGCCGGCGTCGTCGGCGATGTCGCACAGCTCTCTGATAAGTGTCGTTCCCAGGCCGCGGCTGCGGTAGGCCTGGGCAACCACGATTCGGATCTCACCAACGTGGCTACGGGAGTTGCCGCGCCGCCTGATCAGGACGGCGTCGGCCACCACCTTCGAACCGTGGATCGCCAGCAGGGCCAGCGCCTGTCGGCTGTCCCGCCCGGCAATCCAGCTCCGGATTACCTCCGGTGAAGTCACGTCCTCCTTGAGGAAGAAGCGCTCCTCCTCAGGGATGTCCAGGAAGAAGTCCAGCAGCGCCTGTTCGTCGCCCCCATCAGCGGGGCGTATCGTGATCCCGCTCCCGTCCTTGAGAGCGACCTCCTTGGGGTAGGCCGCGATCGTGTAGGTGGCTATACTCATCTGTTTACCCCCCGGTTTCCGACTCTCGTTGGCCACTGCGCCTTCGCAGGTCCCTCGAGTCGCCCGTGCTCTTGCCGTCCGCGGCCGCGTGGAGGTCCCTCCCCCGCGGTGCACGTTACCAACGCCCCGGCGCCGGCGACTGGATCCTTCAGGGGAGGCAACGCCGTCCCGGATAGCTGGACTCGGTCGACTGTCTGGAGAATATGTCTGTACATCGCCCCTAGTCCCGTCTGCGCTTCGTTGCTAGCGTATGACAGGATGAGCCGGTACCCTAGGGACGACCTTACCTCGGCTGGGGGGCCATTCGGCCCTTTCCCGCTTTGCGCTGTGCTATAATTTGAGCCGAGCGGAATTGGAAGGAGTGTCCGATCCCTGTATCAGCGCGGCATTGCTATGCCGCGCCACTTTTTCGCTCAGCACTGTGTCGAAGGTAGCAACACGGTGAAGATGGTGCGGCGGCAGCAGCGGTCCGGAGAGGAGCGGTAGTGGGTGGCTCCTACCGGCTCCTGCGACTCTTCGGCATCGATATCCTTGTCCACTGGAGCTGGCTGGCCATCTTTGTCTTGCTAACGTGGTGGCTCTCCCAGGGCTTCTTCAACGACGAGTACGAGGACTGGACTACCGGCCAGCGCTGGGCGGCGGCGGTGGTGGCCGCCCTGGCCTTCTTTGCCTCCATCCTCCTTCACGAGCTTGCCCACTCGTTGGTGGCCCGGCGAGAGGGCCTGCCGGTAAAGAGCATAACGCTCTTCATCTTTGGCGGGGTCTCGGCCCTGGGCGCCGAGCCGGAGACCCCCGGTCAGGAGTTCCGCGTGGCCATCGTCGGCCCCCTCGTAAGTTTCATCCTGGCGGCCATATTTGGCGCCGTTGCCTTCGTGGCCTTCCTCAGCGATGCGGGCGACAGCCCGCCCGGCGCCATCGTCCTGTACCTGGCGATAATCAACGCCGCCGTTGGCGTGTTCAACCTGTTGCCTGGGTATCCACTGGACGGCGGCAGAGTGCTGCGTGCCGTGCTGTGGGCGGTCGGACGGAACCTGCTCATGGCGACCCGATGGGCGTCGTGGGTGGGGACTTTCATCGCCTTTCTCCTGATCGCCATAGGCGTCATCTCAATCCTGATGGGCAACTTCGTAGGGGGCGCCTGGTTCATCGTCATCGGCTGGTTCCTGCGCAACGTTGCGGACGCCTCCTACCAGCAATTGCGCTTTCGCAGCACCCTGG
The DNA here is from genome assembly GCA_001795235.1 of Chloroflexi bacterium RBG_16_64_32. Classification (GTDB taxonomy): domain Bacteria; phylum Chloroflexota; class Dehalococcoidia; order SM23-28-2; family RBG-16-64-32; genus RBG-16-64-32. The sequence goes on from MGNZ01000087.1 coordinate 5,464, forward strand.
GGGGAACGAAGGTGGGCGATCTGGCCAACCGGAGTTTCAGCGCAGCGCCGCCGGATATCAGTCTGGACACGCTGGTGGATGAGTACATGCTGGCAAACAGCCAGCGCTGCGTGCCCGTGGTTGTGGCCGCGGAGTTACTGGGGCTGGTGACGATGGCCGATCTCAAGAGGGTGCCCCGAAAGGACTGGGGTACGACCAGCGTATTCGGAGCGATGACCCCGCGCGAGAAGCTTCACCAGGTGGACGTCCGGGAGGATGTGCCGCGGGCCCTGGAGGTGATGACCAGAGAGAACGTGAACCAGCTCCCCGTCACCGAGTTCGGCCGCTTCATCGGCTTCGTCTCTAGGGGTGATGTGCTGCGGTTGATGGAAATCCGCAGCGAGTTGAGGGGGGCCGGGCCCGAAGGCAGATCTTGAAAACGGAGCGCGCTTCCTGTAGCGCCGTGGACGCAGCCCTCAGTGGTCCCGCGGCCATATAATCTACGTGGATCATGCGAAATAACAAGAAACTTTTGAGCCTCGAGTTGAGCCTTGGCACCCTGCGTCTGCTGGCCATCC
>MGNZ01000088.1:0-1000 GCA_001795235.1 Chloroflexi bacterium RBG_16_64_32
CGAGAGCGGCCAGATGCTCGTCCTTTTCGTCCTTGCGCTTGGCGTCCTCATGGGCTTTGTGGCCATGAGCATCGACGTGGGGTTGATCCTCCACGAAAGGCGCAGCGCCCAGAACGCCGCCGATGCGGCCGCCCTGGCCGGGGCGCGGGATCTGCCCCAGTCCGCCAGCGCCGCCGTCCTTGCCTCCCAGCAGTGGGCCGTGCAGAACGGCTTTTCGAGCGAGGATGGCGCTACGATCACCGTGAACACCCCTTATCGGGGCAACCCCGGCGCCGTTGAAGTCATCATCGAGGAAGAGACGCCCTTCCTGTTCGCCCGTGCCCTCGGCCTGGACAGCGTCAACGTCCGAGCCCGCGCCGTGGCGACCCGCGACTTCGGTCAGGCCAACGGTATCGCCATGCTGGTCCTCAACCCCTGGGGCGGTGTCTCCTTCGACAAGACCGGCGCCGGCGACCTCATCATCAACGGCGGCGGCGCCGTCATGGTCAACGACGCCTGGCAGTGGGCCATCGAGCGCGCCGGCGTCGGCGACGTTATCACCTCCGGCGGCTTCTTCCACTACTACGAGGGCGGCTGGTACAGCGACGGTTCCGGCGAGTTCGTCCCGGAGCCCTCGCCGGTGAGCTACCAGCTACCGGACCCCCTGGAGGATCTCGAGCCCCCGGACCCTTATGCCGTAACTTCCCCGGATTCGGGCGGAAGCGCGGCGAACCCCCGCACCAAGACCCTCAACGGCGGGAACCATACGCTGCACCCAGGGACCTACTGGGGCGGCATCGAGATCAGGTCTTCCGCCAACGCGACATTTGAGCCAGGCATCTACGTCCTGGCCGGCGGCGGCTTCAAGCTCACCGGTAGCGGCACCATCACCGGTGGCGGCGTCTTCTTCTACAACTCGTTCGACCCCGAGAATCAGAACGCGAACGCCGACGGCCGCTGCGACGAAATCAACCTCCGCGGTAGCGCCAGTTTCAGCCTCACCGCCCCCACCGACGGGCCC
>MGNZ01000088.1:1265-2854 GCA_001795235.1 Chloroflexi bacterium RBG_16_64_32
CGGAGGAAAGGAGGTGAGATGTGGTATGAGAGCGTACGCAGCTAAGGCCCTTCGCTGGTGGACGGCGCTCGTGGCGGTCCTGGCGCTGTTCGCCGCCGTGGCGGTCGTCACCGTCGGTACGCCGTCGTCCGGAGACGACCACAGTGGCACAACGGCGTCCCAGACCTCGGACGACGATCACGACCAGCTGTTCGTCAAGGGTCCGCGGCACCCGCGGAAGTAGGCACACGCTGACCCACGCAGCGCGGAGATAGGCTCACATAGCGCCTTTTGGCTTTCCGTGCCTACCGCACCATGCTGGCCCCTGCGGACTACCGCAGGGGCCAGCCGCCTTCTCTAGCGTTGACGGGTCGCGGCTCGGCCATCTGTGTGAGAACGCCGGCGGGGTTGGATCCGTCTCCACCTAGATGACCGGCATCCTCGACCTGTGTTGCGGCGCTCCCCGATGTCTCGGGAGCCGCGGGCTCCTCCGGCTCGTCGGCGTGATAGTCGAGGTAGGTGACGGTGCCGTTGGCGCCAAAACCGACCAGGAAATGGCCGGCGTACTCCCAACTACCATCGTCCTGCTGCACTGACAACTTGAGGATTGGCTTTCGGCTGTGCTCGGCCAGAACTACTATAAAGGGGCTGCCGAAGCGTGAGGCCAGAGTCTTCAGACCCTTTCGAACCGCTTCTCGCCCGAAACCCCCGAAAGCCGGCGCGCACACGTTCTCGGCCAGGGCGCTCAGAAACGCTTCTTGGGCGGAAGATGAGGGCGCCCGCGTCCAGTCAGAAACCAGCTCTGCGAACCGCCTCATGAGCGGCGCCTTGCCTTCCACGGATAGGAGAGCCGCCGCCTCCGAGAGCTCTTGGTTCGGCGCTGCTGTCGAGGTCAGAGGATCTCGTTCAGGCAGTTGATTCTTGGAGAACGGGACTTGCCATGATTGTTGTAGTCCCCCCAGCGCGGATTCTATGGCCGCCAGCAACTCCCTGTCGCCCACCGGTATTACCAGGTGCTGCGCTATCCAGAGGCCGGGCACCTCCTTGCCGGCATCTGCGTGCGGCTGGTGCGAATAGGTAATTACGGGTGTCCCTCTCAGCGTTTCCCCTAGGGAAGTGACCAGGTCATGCAGGTTCGCTGGGTCGTCGACGTTCACCAGAAGTAGGTCAGGTTGAAACTCCCGTGCGAGCGTCTCTGTCTCCGCCGCCCCATCTGTCCCGCCGGTCACAATGAACCGGCGGTGCCTGACGAGAAGCTCCTGGACTTCCGATTGGTTGCCGACATCGCCGTCGGCCACAAGCACGCGAACCGTGTTCCGCATCGCCGAATGCGCTCCTCCCTACGGCCTGGCTCGGCTAATAAGATAACAATTGTCGGACAGAGTTGTTACGCCGGGCACCCACTCCACCATTGCCGTGCGGCGGGCGCGCGAGTCGCAGGGGCCGCTTCATTCGCTCCCCTTCCCCCGCGTACCCGAACACCTGTATCATTCGGGTAACATGATCGCCCTCTCCCCCGTCCCCTCTCCCGCAAGGCGGGAGAGGGGCGACCGGCAGGTCGGGGTGAGGGTCGCCTTCCTCCCTGTTTCCTCTACAATGACACCGTGACC
>MGNZ01000088.1:2955-5523 GCA_001795235.1 Chloroflexi bacterium RBG_16_64_32
CTGCTGATTCTGGCCGGGCCGGGCTCCGGCAAGACCCGCGTCATCGCCCACCGCATCGCATATCTTGTCGCGGAGCAGCACGTCCATCCCCGTCAGATACTGGCCGTCACCTTCACCAACAAGGCCGCCCGCGAAATGCGCGACCGCGTCTTTGGCCTCGTCGGCCAGGAGCGGGCCCAGGACATCACCCTCGGCACCTTCCACTCCGTCTGCGCCCGCACCCTCCGCATCGACGGCGAGCAGATCGGAATCCCCCGCACCTTTACCGTCTACGATTCCGCCGACCAGATCGCCGCTGTCAAACAGGCGATGGCAGACCTGGCGCTGGACAGCCGGCGCATCTCCCCCCGCGCCGTGCTGTCCGCCATATCACGGGCCAAGAGCGAGCTGCAGGGACCGAGCCAGTTCGCCGCCCTCGTCGCCGACTACTTCCAGGAGGTTACCTCTCGCGTCTTCATTCGCTATCAGGAAACGCTTGAGCGGAACTCGGCCCTGGACTTCGACGATCTCCTCAACAAGACCGTGGAGCTGTTTCAGGAGCGGCAGGAAGTTCTGGAGAAGTACGCCCAGCGCTACCTCCACGTCCACATCGACGAGTTCCAGGACACCAACGTCGCCCAGTACGTGCTCGCCAAGCAGTGGGCCAGCCGCCACCGCAACATATGCGTCGTCGGCGACCCCGACCAGTCGATCTACACCTGGCGCGCCGCCGACATCCGCAACATCCTCAACTTCGAGAATGACTACCCGGATGCCACCGTGATCATCCTCGACCAGAACTACCGCTCCACTCAGGCGATCCTCGACTCCGCCCATAGCGTCATCGCCGTCAACAAGCAGCGCAAGGAGAAGAACCTGTGGACGGAGAACGGCACAGGTAGCTCCATCGTGGTTCACGAGGCGCACGACGAGGAGGACGAGGCCGCCTTCATCGCCGAGGAGGTGCAGCGGCTCACCAAAACTGTAGGGGCGCCGCATGCTGCGCCCCTCTCCTACCGCGACTTCGCCGTCATGTACCGAACCAACGCCCAGTCGCGGCCCCTTGAGGAGGAGTTCATCCGCCGCAACATCCCCTACCGCCTGGTCGGCGGCACCCGCTTCTACGAGCGACGCGAGGTGAAGGACCTGCTGGCCTACCTCCGTCTGGTCCACAACCCGTTCGACTCCGTGGCCTTGATGCGCGTCATCAACGTGCCGCCTCGCGGCATCGGCGCCCGCACCCTGGCCGAGCTCACCCGCTGGTCCGGTGAGCGGTCGATCCCGGTCTACGCCGCGCTCCAGCTCATCGCGGCCGCCGAAGGCGAATCCGTCTCCCTGGCCGGGCAGGCTGGCGGAGACGCCGAGGGCGACCCGCTGGAGTATGAACCCTCACCCACGGCCCCTCTCCCGCTGGCGGGAGAGGGGCGACCGTCAGGTCGGGGTGAGGGTGTTGCCCACCCCTTCCAGAAGCGCAGCGCCGGCGCCCTTCTCCGCTTTCTCGGCCTGCTGAACGAGCTGATAGCAGCTTCCCGAAGCGACCAGACGCCCGCCCCGCCCGGCGCCTCCCTCTCGGGCCTCTTGGATACAATCGTCGAGCGCACCGGCTACCGGGAGTACCTGCTGGGGGAGGACGACAATACACCGCTCGTTGGGGAGGAGCGCTGGGATAACGTTCAGGAGCTCCGCGCGGTCGCCGCGCAGTATGACGAGGTCAAGCCGGAGCACGCCCTCCCCTCGATCTTGGAGGATGCTGCCCTCATCACCGACGTTGACGAATACGACCAGGATGCGGACGCCGTCACGCTGATCACCCTCCACGCCGCCAAAGGGCTGGAGTTTGGAGTAGTGTTCATCGCCGGTCTGGAGGAGGGGCTGCTCCCCCACATGCGCTCCCTGGAAAGCGGCGATCCCGCCCAACTGGAGGAGGAGCGCCGTCTTAACGTTCAGGAGCTCCGCGCGGTCGCCGCGCAGTATGACGAGGTCAAGCCGGAGCACGCCCTCCCCTCGATCTTGGAGGATGCTGCCCTCATCACCGACGTTGACGAATACGACCAGGATGCGGACGCCGTCACGCTGATCACCCTCCACGCCGCCAAAGGGCTGGAGTTTGGAGTAGTGTTCATCGCCGGTCTGGAGGAGGGGCTGCTCCCCCACATGCGCTCCCTGGAAAGCGGCGATCCCGCCCAACTGGAGGAGGAGCGCCGTCTCTGCTACGTGGGCATGACGCGCGCCAAGGACCACCTGTACCTGGTCCGCGCCTTTCGGCGCTCCTTCGCCCAGGCGGGCGCCGGTCCTGGCGGCGGCCACAACCCGCCCTCGCGCTTCCTGGCCGACATCCCGCCGGACCTGACCACCCAGCGCGAGCGCGTCGCCTCTCCCACGCTTTGGCCCACCCGCCACCGCTTCGGCGCCCAAACCGCCCGCCCGGTAGGGGCGCCGCTTGCCGCGCCCGAACACGAAGCGCGGGTGGCCACCGCCGAGACGTATTCCGCCGGCGACCACGTACGCCACCCCAAGTTCGGGGATGGGATCGTCGTCTCCTGCCAGCCCTCCGGCGTCGACTACCAGGTCGTCGTCGCCTTCCAGGGC
>MGNZ01000089.1:0-7289 GCA_001795235.1 Chloroflexi bacterium RBG_16_64_32
CGACCTGGAATCGATGCTCTCACTTGTCAGTGGTCTTCTGCACGATAGCGCTCGGCTGCACACGATGAGCCAGGCGTCGCGACGGCTGGCACGCCCGGAGGCCGCCCGCAACGTCGCCCGCATCATCGTGGAGCTGGCGGGGTTATGAGGACGGCCGTGGAAGCGATACCGCATCGGGTGCATCTGGTGGGCGTGGGCGGCATTCACATGTCCGCCATCGCTCATATCTTGAGCGCCCGCGGCCACGCCATCTCCGGCTCCGACCTCTACCTGTCCCCGCTCACGGAGCGGCTGCAGGAGATGGGCGTGACCGTAAGTCGCGGTCACGACGCCGCCCACCTGAGCGACGCCGAGCTGGTCGTCTACACCTCCGCCGCTCACGAGGACAACCCGGAGCTGTTGGAGGCCCGGCGCCGCCGCCTGCCCACCATCAAGAGAGCCGAGATGGTGGCCCGGCTCATGGAGGGCACTTACAGCGTTGCAGTCGCCGGCAGTCACGGCAAGACGACCACCAGCTCACTCATCGCCTTCATGCTCTGGCAGGCGGGCCGCTCGCCCACCTTCATGCTGGGCGGCGAGATGATCGACCTGGACACCAACGCCATGCCCGGCGACGGCCGGGAGTTCGTCGTAGAGGCGGACGAGTTCGATGCCGCCTTCCTCAACTACCACCCGGACATCGCCCTTGTCACCAACGTGGAGCCGGACCACCTGGACATTTACGGCTCTTACGAAAGGCTGAAAGACGCCTTCCGCCAGTTCCTCTCCCAGGTTAAGCCAGATGGCTACATCGTGGCCTGCGGAGACGACCCTGCACTGCGGGCCATCTTAGGGGAGACCGTAAGAGACGACGTGAATTTCCCCGTCCACGTCGTCTCCTACGGTCTCAAACCAGGCGCCGAATGGCGTGCCGAAAATATTTCGAGAAAGGGTGTAGACGGGTGCGCTTTTGTGGTAAGATGCGGCAAACGGGTCTACTCGGCCTTTGAGACGCGGTTGCCTGGAATTCATAACGTGAGCAATGCCCTGGGGGCGATAGCAGTGGGGAGCGCACTCGGTTTGCCGCTGGAGGTAGTACGGCGGTCGGTTGCCGAGTTCCGCGGTGTCCGTCGCCGCTTCCAGCTCATCGGCGGCGCCTGGGGAGTCACCATCATGGACGATTACGCCCACCATCCCACGGAGGTGCGCGCCACCCTCACCGCCGCCCGAGATCGCTTTCCCGGCCGCCGCCTCGTGTGCCTGTTCCAGCCCCACACCTATACCCGGACGCGCTACCTCCTGGACGAATTCCGCAACTGTTTCGCCGACTGCGACGTATTGCTCATCGCCGACACGTACGCCGCCCGTGAGGAGCCCTCCGCCGGCATGAGCGCGGAGCAACTCGCCCCGGAGATCCGCCAGCCGTCCGCGCGCTATACCGGCGACCTGGACCAATCGGCGGCAACGGCAGCCGATCTGCTGAAACCGGGAGACGTGTTCTTCACCATCGGCGCCGGCGACGTGGAGAAGGTCGCGCCCATGGTCCTGGAGGCCTTGGAGAGACGATGAAAGAGCGGTTTCTGGCCGAGCTGAGAGCGCTGGGGCCCGTCCTCGTCGATGAGCCGCTCTCCCGCCACACCACCATCGGCATCGGCGGCCCGGCCGGCGCCTACTTCGCCGCCCGCAGCGAGGAGCAGCTCCGGGGCGCCCTGCGCGCCGCCCGCGGCCACGGCGTCCCCGTGTTCGTCCTGGGCGCCGGCTCCAACGTCCTCGTCCGGGACGGCGGCATTCGCGGGCTGGTAATCGAAAACGCCACCGACCGGGTAGAGGGCCCCGAGCCCAACGGCGCCGGATTCAAGGTACGCGCGGCCAGCGGTGTCAGCTTCGCCGCCCTGGCGCGACGCCTCTCCTTCGCCGGATACAGCGGCCTCGAGTGGGCCTGCGGTATCCCCGGCACGCTCGGCGGCGCCGCCGTCTACAACGCCGGCGCCTACGGCCGCTCCCTGGTGGATGTCCTCAAGCGCGTGCGGCTTGTGGACGCCGATAACGGAGTCGTCGAGATGCGGCCGGAGGAGCTGTCCCTCAGCTACCGCACGAGCGCATTTACCACCGGCGCATTGCAGGACCGCGTGGTCCTATCCGTGGACCTGGCGCTTGACAAGGGCGACCCCAACGACCTGCGGGCCCGCGTGCGAGAGCTGGACGCCCGCCGCCTTGCCGCCCAGCCCCGTGGACGCAACTCCGGCTCCATGTTCAGGAACCCAGCGGAGCACCCCGCCTGGTGGCTCATTGACCAGGTGGACCTACGCGGCCACCGCATCGGCAACGCCCAGATCTCCCACCAGCACACCAACTTCTTCCTCAACCTGGGCGGCGCCAGGGCCACCGACGTCCTGGCCCTCATGGACCTCGCCCGCTCCCGCGTGCGGGAGCGCTTCGGCATCGAGCTGGCAAACGAAGTGGCCACAGTGGGGGAGCCCTGATGCCTCGCAAGCGTCTCAAAGTTGCCGTCCTGTTCGGCGGCCGCTCCGCCGAGCACGAGGTCTCGGTGGTCTCCGCCCAGGCGGTGATGGCCGCCCTGGACGCGGACCGCTTCCAGGCCGTGCCCATCGGCGTCACCAAACAGGGCACCTGGCTCACCCCACCCGACAGCGAACGCGCTATAACCGCCATACGCTCGGAGAGGTTCCGCGCCCTCGAAGAGCCGTTAGGCGAGGGCATACTGCACCGCACGCAGGCCCTGTCCGCTCTCCGCCGCATAGACGTGGTCTTCCCTCTAATCCACGGCACGAACGGCGAGGACGGCACCCTCCAGGGCTTCCTGGAGCTGGCCGGCGTACCTTACGTGGGCGCGGGCGTCGCCGCCAGCGCCGTGGGCATGGACAAGGCCCTTCAGAAGGCGATCTTCCGTCAGCACGGGTTCCCTGTACCCGATGACGTTGTCCTGCTCGCGACTCGCTGGCGCGCCGGCCAGGAAGCCGCCGCCCGCGAGATTGAGGCCGCCGTCCCCTACCCTGCCTTTGTCAAGCCAGCCAACAGTGGCTCCAGCATCGGCACCTCCAAGGCCCGCTCCCGCGAGGACCTGCACGACGCCCTGGAGGAGGCGTTCCGCTACGACCGCAAGGCCCTGGTCGAAGCCGCCGTGGAGGGCCGTCAGGTGGAGGTGGCGGTCCTCGGCAACGACGAGCCCGAGGCGTCGCCCGTGGGCGAGATCACGTACGAAGGCGAGTTCTACGACTACCATGCCAAGTACGAGGACCCCAACACCCGCCTCCACATCCCAGCCGACATCCCGCCCCAAACGGCAGAGGAGGCCCGCGACATGGCCATCGCCGCCTACAAGTCGGTTGACTGTGCCGGGCTTGCCCGCGTGGACTTCTTCCTCACCCCGCAGGAGCGCCTCGTGCTCAACGAGGTGAATACCATCCCCGGCTTCACCCCCATGAGCATGTACCCCAAGCTGTGGGAGCACGCCGGCCTGTCCTACACCGACCTCATCACTCGACTCATAGAGCTGGCACTGGAGCGCCACGAGGAGAAGCGGCGTTGTGTATAAGTACAACCCCCGCAAGCGCCCCCGTGCCCTCAAAGGTTACGTCCTCCCAGACGAGAAGACGGAGCGCCGCCGCCGGCGCATTCGCTGGCGCCGAATCCTCATCGCCTTCGGCCTGCTGGCGGTCATCGCGGGGGCCGTTGCCCTTTATCGATCGCCCCTGCTGCGGGTGCAGGAGGTGCAGGTGGTAGGCACGGCAAGCATCGCGCCGGAGCGGATCGCGGACGTCGCTGACCTGGAGGACGCCAGTATGCTCAACGCGCCGCTCGCTGACGCCGAGACCCGTATCGTCGCCCTGCCCCTGGTCAAGGCGGCCCAGGCCAGCCTCCGCTGGCCCAACAAGGTGCGCATCGAGGTGACAGAGCGCACCGCCTGGGGCTACTGGGAGCTGGCCGGAACCTCCTACGTCGTCGATGACGACGGCGTCGTACTCGCGGATGTGAGGCCGCCCGAGGGCGCCCCCATCGTCTACGACGTCGGCGGGCCAACGGTCCTCGCCCCCGGAGACCGTGTCGACACGGACGCCGTACGCTTGGCCCGGTCACTACTCGCGAGCGTGCCGGAACAGCTCTCCCTGACGATCATGCGATTGGAGTATACGCCCGAAAAGGGGCTGACCCTCGTCACAGACGCGGGGTACCGCGTGGTCATGGGGGACAGCCAGAACATCGATTACAAGTTAGCGGTCTGGCGGACCGTAGAGGAGGACGTCGGCCGCGGCGCCATGGCCGGCCACGTCCTGGACCTGCGCTTCCGCGACCGTCCAGCCCTGCAGTGAGCGAGAGGAGGCGATGACAAGGTGAGAGACAACATTCTGGCCTCCATAGACGTGGGGAGCAGCAAGGTCTGCACCCTCGTCGCTGAGCTCACCCCTGACGAAGACCTGCGCATCCTCGGCGTGGGCGTGACCCCCTCCCAGGGCGTCAAGAAGGGGATGGTGGACAACATTCAGGAGGCCACCGCGGCTATAGCCAGCTCCATCGAGAAGGCGGAGCGCTCCAGCGGCAGCCGCGTGCTGTCCGCCCACGTCAGCATTAGCGGCAACCACGTGAACTCCTTGAACAACCGCGGCATCGCCACTATCCCCGGCCGCGAGCGCCCCATCACCAAACAAGACATCGACCGCGCCATAGAAGAGGCCCAGGCCCTCAACCTCCCAACCAACCGCGAGGTCCTGCACGTCATCCCCCGCTTCTTCGTTGTCGACGGGCAGGAGCACGTTAGCGACCCCGTGGGGATGTACGGCCAGCGCCTGGACATGGAAACGCACGTCGTCACCGGCTCCCTCACCGCCGTCCAGAACCTCACGCAGTGCGTGGAGAGCGCCGGCGTTCAGGCGGAGGCGCTGGTCCTCGCCCCCCTGGCAGCGGCGCAGGCCATACTGGAAGAGGAGGAGAAGCGACAGGGCATCATCGTCGCCGATATAGGCGGCGGCACCACCAGCATCGCCGTGTTCGTGGACGGCGCCGTGTTCCACACCTCCGTGCTCCCCGTGGGCGGCTACCATCTCACCCATGACCTGGGGGCCGGCCTGCGCGCACCATTCTCCGCCGTCGAGGAGCTCAAGACGGAGTGGGGCTCCGCCCTTCCTTCACAGCTCAACCCTGAGGACATGGTGGAGGTGGAGGCGTTCGGCAGCCAGCGGCGCAAGGAGGTGTCCCGCCGACGCGTCGCTGAGATCCTCCAGGCCCGAGTGGAAGAGATCCTGGAGATGATCTATATCGACGCCAAGCGCGCCGGCTTCGATGAGATGATCGCCGCTGGCCTCGTTCTCACCGGAGGTAGCGCCAGCCTCTCCGGCATCGACGAGCTGGCGGAGCAGGTGCTGCGCATGCCCGTGCGCATCGGCGTGCCCAAGGGCATCCACGGCCTGTCCGACTCCCTGATCAGTCCCGCCTACGCCGTCAGCGTGGGCCTCCTGCAGTGGTCAGTTCTGGAGAACGGGCACAACGGCCACAAACCCCGCTTCAACGTCAAACCACCGGTTGCATTCAAGGGCGTGCTTGAGACCGCCCAGCGGTGGCTCAAGGCCCTTATCCCGCAGTAGGGACATGGAATGCAAACGCCGGAGCCGATCAACCCCAGGCACGGAAAGGAGGACGCAGTGGCAGGTATAGACCTTGACGGACTGCCGCCCATCAAGGTGGTGGGCGTGGGTGGCGGCGGCTGCAACGCCGTAAACCGCATGCTGGAGGCCCGCATCCAGGGCGTCCAGTTCGTAGGTATCAACACGGACGCCCAGGTCCTTATGCGTTGCGAGGCCGATGAACGCATCCGCATAGGCGATCGCATCACCCGCGGCCTGGGCGTTGGCGGCGACCCCGAGCGCGGCCGGCAGGCCGCAGAGGAATCACGCGATGAGATCAAGGAGGCGGTGAAGGACGCCGACATGGTGTTCATCACCGCGGGCATGGGTGGCGGCACCGGCACCGGCGCCGCGCCCATCGTTGCCCAGGTGGCCAAGGACATCGGCGCCCTCACCGTCGCCGTCGTCACCAGACCCTTCTCCTTTGAGGGAGCCAAGCGTAAGGCCAACGCCGACCAGGGCGTGGCCCACCTTCAGGACGAGGTCGATACCCTCATCGTCATCCCCAACGACCGCCTGCTCGCTATCGCCGACGAGAAGACGACCGTCGCCGAGTCCTTCCGCATGGCCGACGATGTCCTGCGACAGGGCATTCAGGGCATCTCCGAGCTGATCACAACGCCCGGCGACATCAACCTGGACTTCGCCGACGTCCGCCGCATCATGGCCGACGCCGGCCCCGCCCTCATGGCCATCGGCCGCTCCAGCGGCGAAAACAGGGCCGTGGAGGCGGCTCAGGCCGCCGTCTCCAACCCCCTCCTGGACATCAGCATCCACGGCGCCACCGGCATCCTGTTCAACATCACCAGCTCCGGGGGACTCGGCCTGCACGAGCTCAACATGGCGGCTCAAGTAATCGCCGAGGTGGTCGATCCCGAGGCGGAAGTCATTTTTGGCACGACAACCGATCCCAGCATGGGCGAGGATGTCAAGCTCACCCTCATCGCCGTAGGGTTCGCTTCCGCAGAGATGTTCCAGTCGCCAGCCCAAGAGGAGGAGTTTAGGCGGATGCGGGCGGAGGCCATGGAGAACGTGGCCGACACCGATCTGCCGACCTTTCTTCGCCGGCCCGTCAATATCCGTTAACTGACGCCGGGCTGCGGCAGGGCCGCGCCCGGCACTTCGAGCCAACCGCATCCACCTGCCTCAGGCGGGTACAAAGGAGAGGAGGTGCTGTATAGGATAAGAGCGACGCAGTCCGATCGCTAGCACGACTGTCCCCGCCACGGGCGGGGGCGGGTCTGCCCGCAACGGGCAGACAGGCGCCGCGGGGCTGTTTGCCTCCCCAGACATGCCCGCGGCGTCACTCTGTCTGCGGAGGCCAGGGCGGCAGGATTACTCCGGCGCGGCCGAATTCACCCCCGTCAGAAACTCCGACAGGAGTTGCGAGATGCGCTCCGGCTGCTCGATTGGCGTCATGTGACCGCCGCCGCCATCGCCTCGTACTGCGGCCGCCGCTCCGCCACCTCCTCCTCCGCAGACGTGTCCAGCAGCGCCAGCGACCGCACGTCCTGCGGGTGGGCCAGCGCCAGCCGCATACCCACGTTGTCAACCGTGGCCTTGGGCATGGACAAACCTCCGTCTTGCGCTGAGTGACATGCGGCCTCATTATACTTCTGAGTATCCGACCATCAAACGATGAAGCGCATACCTTCGCTCCCGCCCTGGCTG
>MGNZ01000089.1:7544-7621 GCA_001795235.1 Chloroflexi bacterium RBG_16_64_32
CCATCAAACGATGAAGCGCATACCTTCGCTCCCGCCCTGGCTGGCCGGCAACCGTCGACGGCAGGTGATCGCCGCCG
>MGNZ01000089.1:7652-8765 GCA_001795235.1 Chloroflexi bacterium RBG_16_64_32
GCGGCCTGGCCGCGGCCGGCGTCTTTTCGGGCGGCTCGTCAGACCAGGTCGCCGCCACACCCGCGCCCTCGCCCAGCCCTCAGCTAGACAGCACGCCCACAGATCCCGCCACAGAGCCCACCCTTATTGATGGCGTCCTCGTTTCCCCGGATGAGCTTGCGGAGATACAGTCACGCCTGCCCCTTGCTATCATGATCGATAACCTCGTCACCGCTCGGCCGCAGGTGGGCCTGGTGAAGGCGGACCTGGTGTTCGAGGCGGTGGCTGAGGGCGGGATCACCCGCTTCCTCGCCGTTTACTGGCGCAACAAGCCCGGGCGCATCATGCCTGTCCGCTCGGCCCGCGTGTACTACATGGACTGGGCAGCGGAACTGGACGCCCTCTACGTCCACTGGGGCGCCGCCAGGTCCGGCGGCCCTGCCGACGTCCCCTCCGCCTTCGCCCGCCTGGGCCTGCGCGACATCGACGCTTTCGCACTCGGCACGCCCTACTTCAGCCGCGACCCCGACCGTCCCAGCCCCCACGACGGTATCGCCGATACCGACGCCCTGTGGGAGCTGGCCGCAAGTAACGACTGGACCGGGCCTCCCGCCATCGAGTCGTGGCAGTTCAAGGAGGATGAGCCTCAGCGCGCCCAGCAGCAGGCGGCGGCCGCGGCGCCCACCGTCGACCTCGGCTTCGGCGGGCCCTTCAAGTCCGACTACGCCGTCCACTGGGAGTACGACCCCGATACCAACGGCTACCTGCGCAGCCAGGGCGGCGAGCCCCACGAAGACGGCGAATCCGGCAACCAGGTCCAGGCCCGGAACGTCGCCGTTGTCGTCACGTCGGTCAGCCTCGCCGGCGACGGCACCTCTCACCTGCTGTACGAGACCACCGGCAGCGGCGAAGCCGTCGTCTTCCTGGACGGCGTAGCCGTCCCCGGCACCTGGTCCAAGCCGGACGCCCACTCTCGCATTCGCTTCTTCGACGCTGCCGGCAACGAGATCGCCTTCAACCGCGGCCAGACCTGGATCGAAGTGCTGTCCACCAGCGACCCCCTGACCTACTAGCCTGCGCAGCATGCCGCTCATCCTGAGCTTGTCGAAGGACGGGCGGTCGCTCATGGTTCGA
>MGNZ01000089.1:8949-9069 GCA_001795235.1 Chloroflexi bacterium RBG_16_64_32
AGTGCTATCTTGCTCTATGCGCCCCCCATCATAGGGGGCGCAATGGTTCTACGCCAAGCATGCAGGTTCTGTAAAGCAAGTGGTGAGCGGAGTCCAGCTATGACCCGCCCGGAGGGCGTA
>MGNZ01000090.1:0-143 GCA_001795235.1 Chloroflexi bacterium RBG_16_64_32
CGACGGCGCCCCGATCGAGAGCGGCGCGCAGGTGCTGGCCCACGGCAACGTCTCCATCTACGAAGTCCGCGGCGAGCTTCAGCTCATCGTTGACTTCGTCGAGCCCGCCGGCATGGGCGTCTGGCAGGCCCAGTTCGAGCGGC
>MGNZ01000090.1:180-12903 GCA_001795235.1 Chloroflexi bacterium RBG_16_64_32
CGCCCGCAAGCGCCTCCTGCCACCCTTCCCGCGCCGCGTGGGAGTCGTCACCTCGCCCACGGGGGCCGTCTTCCACGATATATGCCACGTGGTTGGGCGGCGCTGGCCCCTCGCCGAGATCGTACTGGCGCCGACGCCTGTGCAGGGCGCGGAGGCCGTGCCGGGGATCGTCGCGGCGCTGCGCCGGCTGAACGAAGAGGCCGCCATCGACGTCATCATCCTCGCTCGCGGCGGCGGCTCCATCGAGGAGCTGTGGGCGTTCAACGAGGAGGCCGTGGCGCGGGCGGTGTTTGGCAGCCGCGTACCAGTTGTGACCGGTGTTGGCCACGAGACCGACTACACCATCGCCGACTACGTGGCGGACGTGCGGGCGCCCACGCCTTCGGCGGCGGCGGAGACGGTCGTGCCCGACCGGGCGGACGTGACGCGACGGGTGGAAGGGATGGCGCTGTCGCTCCAGACCTGGACGGCGGGCCAGGTGAATCAGGGCCGCACGACCGCTAACACGCTCATCCAGCGGCTGCATCGCTCGCAGCCCGATCTGTCGCCGTTAGGGCAGCGTCTGGCCGGGCTCGTACGTGCGGCCGAGGTGGCGCTGGAGCGCGCCACATCCCGGCGGGGCGAGGGGCTGAG
The DNA here is from genome assembly GCA_001795235.1 of Chloroflexi bacterium RBG_16_64_32. Lineage (GTDB taxonomy): Bacteria > Chloroflexota > Dehalococcoidia > SM23-28-2 > RBG-16-64-32 > RBG-16-64-32. Next base: position 814 of record MGNZ01000090.1, read on the forward strand.
CAGCTTCGTCGCCCAGCTCAGATCGCTGGACCCGCGACGCACGATGGCTCGGGGATACGCAGTCGTCCAGAAGCGAGACGACAAGCAGGTAGTGACCAGCATGCGGCAGGTGCAAGGCCGCGACCGGCTGACGGTACACGTTCAGGACGGCAGCTTCCCGGCGGAGGTGTCGAGGCAGTATGGGTTCTAGTAAGGCGCGCCTTCCAAAAGATTTCGAGACCGTGTACAAGCGTCTTGAGGAGACGGTAGCGCGGCTGGAAGAAGGCGGCCTCACCCTGGAGCAATCCCTGGCGCTGTATGAGGAAGGGATGAAGCTGGCCCAGCGCTGCCAGGAGTTGGTCAGCCAGGCGGAGCTGAAGGTCACGCATCTCAAGGAGGAGTTTGCTTCCCTGCGCGAGGAGCCGGAACCGTACGCCGTAGAGCAAGACGAGGAGACATCGCCCGAATGAGCGAGGAGCAGCCTCTCCGTCTCGACCTGCACACCCACACGCACTACTCGCCGGACAGCATAACCTCGCCGCAGCGGTTCGTGGCGGCATGCCAGCGCAAGGGGATCACCTGCGTGGCCGTCACAGACCACAACACGATCCGTGGGGCGGTGGCGGTGAAGGAGATCGCGCCCTTCCCGATCATCGTAGGCGAGGAGATACGCTCGGCGGAGGGTGAAATTATCGGCCTATTCCTGAGCGAGGAGGTGCCGCCGGGCCTGAGCGCTGAGGAGACGATCGAGCGCATCCGCGCCCAGTCAGGGCTGGTATCGCTGCCGCACCCGCTGGACCGCTTTCGCGGCGGCGTAGGGGCCGACGGGGTGGACCGCCTGGCCCCGTTGGCGGACATCATGGAGGTGATGAACGCCCGCACCACGCTGGGCCGCGACAATGACGAAGCCACCCGCCTGGCTGAGAAGCATGGCCTGGCGGGGGTGGCCGTGAGCGACGCCCATTCGCCGTGGGAGATCGGCCGCGCTTATGTGGAGGCTCCGAGGTTCGATGGCCCGCAGGAGCTGCTAGAGGCGCTGCGCTGGGCCACGCTCGCCGGGAAGCCCTCCACACCGCTGGTGCACCTGATCAGCCGCTACGCTGCCCTACGGCGGAAGCTTGGCTGGAGGCCGGCACGTGAGCACACGCCCGCGCAATGAATTGCGCGGCTGGGCTATACTGAGGCCACCAATGCCGGTGCAGGCACCCAGAGACCGAACACTAGGCCCTGAGCCCCGCAGCTATGCCGGGCAGGCCCCTACGGGAGCCGCCGATTTCAATCGGCGGGATCTGTTACCACCCCGAGAACCCAAATGACGCTCAAGCTGGGCTGGTTCACCAGCGGCCGTGGCCCCGGCTCGCGGCGGCTCCTGGCCACCGTCCAGGACGAGATCACCGCCGGGAGACTGGACGCCCGCATCGTGGTCGTCTTCTGCAACCGGGAGCCGGGCCAGAGCCCGCAGACCGACCAGCTGATGGAGCAGGTGCGCGATTGCGGCCTGCCGCTGGTGTACCTGTCCACGCTGCGCTTCCGGCGCGAACGGGGCGCAAGCCCCACGAAGCCGGGCGAGCCGCTGCCCGAGTGGCGGCACGATTTCGACCGTGAGGTCATCCGACTGCTGGAGCCCTATCCGTTCGATCTCGGCGTGCTGGCCGGATGGATGCTCATCGCCCCTGTCCTGTGCCAGCGCTACGACCTGCTGAACCTTCACCCGGCGGCGCCGGACGGACCGCCCGGCGCCTGGCAGGAGGTGATCTGGTGGCTCATGGAGCAGCGTGCCGACCACTCCGGCGTGCGCATGCATCTGGCAACCGAGGAGCTGGACATGGGCCCGCCGGTCGCCTACTGCACCTACCCGATCCGCGGCCCCGCCTTCGACGAGTTGTGGCGACAGGTGGAGGAGCGAGGCGTTGCGGCGATCAAGGCGGAGGATGGAGAGGAGAGCGCCCTCTTCCAGGAAGTGCGACGCCAGGGCGTGGCGCGGGAGCTGCCGCTCGTCGTGGAGACGCTACGCGCCTTCGCGAAGGGACGCGTAATCGTCCGCGACAAGCGCGTCCTCGACGCCCAAGGACGCGAGATCGCCGGGTACGACCTAACGCACCAGATCGAGCGAATCGTGGCGCAGGCGAGGGAGTAGCCGTATCGGCGGTTCCCGTTTGAGAGGGCAAGGACGGGTTGCTATAATGGCGGCGAACGCACGGTTTCCGTTGGAGGTCCCCATGCGATGCGAGAATTGCGGCGCCTACGCTTCCCGAGCCGCCAGCTTCTGCCGTAACTGCGGCGCGGAGCTACGGAACCTGCGTTTGCCTGTGAAGCGTACCCCTGCCTACCCCACCGTCTGGCAGCAGACCGCGCCGGTCATCGCCCGGGGAGTAGCGCTGGTAGCGCTGGGCGTGGCCGCGGAGGTAGCCCTTAACGCCCTGGCGAAAGGGGCACTAAGGCTGCCGGCACTCAGACGGCCGGCCAAGACCAAGTCCCTTCCCGCCCGGCGTGATGAGCACCGCCCCAAAGGCATCTACGCCGTGACCGAGACGCTGGTGATGCGGCGCGTAACTCTTCGCCGCTAGACCGCGTCCCCAAGTTGCCGACACCGTCCTCCTCGCGGAGATGGGACGAGGCTCCGGTTCGCCGGGGCTGCGCAGCAGACGGATTCGACGCGGACACCTAGCAGGGTGACGAAATACTTGGAGATTCGCCCTTCGACAGGCTCAGGACGAGCGTATCTAGATTCCGCTCGTGGTGAGCTTGTCGAGCCACAAACTAGCCACCAGCCTTTTTCATCACCCTGCTATGTCCCCGGGCCAGAGCTAGGCTACTGCGCTGCCCACCTCAAGGAGGTTGAGGTCAGGCCCATAGGCGGGCGAGAGCGCATCTCCGACGTCACCGAACACCCGCGGCAACGCGGCTGACCTCAGCGATATTCTTCACGTACCGTTGACAATATTCACGGCCCGCTTAGAATATGCGTGACTGCACCGGCTCCCCGTGGACGCTCGCTTGCTGCGTATTGCTGTGCTCCTGGCCGGGCTTGGGGCCGCCCTTCTCTGCGCTGACCGGCAGATAGCCAGCGGCGATGAACTGCTGGTCAACGGCGGCTTCGAGGCCGGAACGACGGGATGGGACGCACCTTACGGCGAACTCACGACGGTGAGCTCACCGGTGCACACTGGCTCCGCCAGCGGCCGGTTGGCCGGTGATCCCCCAGACCAGTTGGTTCACCAATGGGTGGACGTAGCACCCGATCAGCCGTACGAGTTCAGCGGCTGGATTCTACTGGACGATCCGTCCATCGTTAAGGTGTTCTTGCGCATCAACTGGTTTGACGACGAGGGTTCTCCGATTTCCCCCGTCGAGTCCCCCTGGCTGGCGGGATCCAACGGCTCTTTCCGCTTCGTCACCACAGGTCCCCATGTATCACCGCCCCAAGCTCACAAAGCGCGGCTCAACGTTTGGGTTCAGCCGAGCGGGCCGTTCCAGCTATACCTGGACGACTTCTCGTTCACGGGATCGCCGCCGCCCAGTCCCACCGCGACACCGACGCCCTTCCCCACACCCACGCCGACACCAACCCCCTCACCGGAGCCCTCAGCAGCGCCTACCACTACACCTGCACCGCCGCCTCCGGAACCGACAACCACACCCCGGCCACCAGAACCTGCGGTGTTCCCCTCGCTAGTGAACGGCGGCTTCGAGGAAGCACGCGAGGACGGTAGCCCCTACGGCTGGCACAACGTGGGCGGCGCTTTGAGCGCCAGCCAGACGCTTCGCGCGGAAGGAGAGCGGTCGGCGGCGCTGGCCAGCGACACGGCCTCCACGAAGTGGGTATACGAGACGTTATCGGTGCAAGGCGAAGCGTACTACCGCTTGCAGGCGCTCGCCCTCAAGAACGACCCGGGGGTGCGCGAGGTGCTGCTCCGCATCTCCTGGTACGACACCACCGACGGCAGCGGAAGCCAGATCGGCACGGCGGACTCGGAACCGCTGGCGGACGACTCGCCGAGGTTCGTGGCGCTGGACACGGGTCCCGTACAAGCGCCGTCTCAGGCGCGGTCGGCCAGGGTGCGGCTGCTGCTCAGGCCCGTGTCGCCGGCGTCTGCCGTGGCCTACTTCGACGACGTGCGGTTTGGCAAGGCTGATGCGCCAGGAAGAGAAGACGCCGACCCCCCGGCGAATCGCCTTGCTTCACAAGACGGTGGTGGCGCCGGAGACCCGGAGGGCGTGTCGCTCGGCGCCTGGGCCAAGGGCACGACCCTGGCAAACGAGCGGCCGGCGCCACAGCCCCAACCCACGCCGGACGGCGGCGGGCGGCTGCTCTGGCCGCTGCTGCTGGCGTTGGGCGTGCCCGCAGCGGCCCTGGCCACCGTCGCCGGTCACGCCTGGTGGATCGCTCGCCTTGCTGAGCGAAACGGGGGTAACCTATAATCGTTATCGATGAGTGATGGGGCGGCCGCAGCCGGGCGGAGTAAGGCGGAGGGGTCGCGGCGAAATCCTAGAGTTCCGCGGGTCATCGCCATAGACGGGCCGGCGGCGGCAGGCAAGACCACTGTCGGTCGCCAGACCGGTTTCCACCTCGGCTATCCGTTTCTGGACACGGGAGCCATCTACCGTGCCATGACCTGGACGGCGCTGCACCGGGGCGTCGACTTGAGCGACGAAGACGCCCTCAGTGAGCTAGCCACGTCCATCAGCATTGACATAGGTCCCCCATCGCCCGGCAGCATTGAACCGTGCACTATCTTCGTGGACGGGGAGGACGTAACCCGTGTCTTGCGCCAGCCGGAGGTGGAGGCGGCGGTATCGCTGGTGTCCCGGGTAGAAGGGGTGCGGGACGCCCTGGTGAAGGTGCAGCGCGATCTGGCGGGACGGAACTCCGTGGTGATGGCCGGCCGCGACATCGGTACGGTGGTGCTGCCCGAGGCGGACCTCAAGGCGTTCCTGGACGCCTCCCTGGAAGAGAGGGCTCGGCGACGGTTCGTTGAACTGTCGACCATGGGTATTGAGGTGACCGAGGAGAGCGTACTGCGCGATCTTCGCAGGCGTGACAGGATCGACTCGGAGCGCTCGGTGTCGCCGCTTCGTCCAGCCGAGGACGCAATCGTAATCGATACCGATGGACTGACGCTGGAGGAGGTTGTGCGGCGGGTGCTGGAGCTGGTGGAGGGCACGACGTGAGGAATCTGTTCCACGCCGTGTACTACTGGGTCAACGTGATGACCTGGGTGCGGCTCCTCGTCTGGCTAGCGACGAAGCTCGACATCAAGGGGCGCGATAGGATTCCGCGCCGGGGCGCGCTGATCCTGGCCAGCAACCACCTGAACGTGGCGGATCCCGGCGTCCTCACTGCCCTGACGCCGCGGCGCATCGTCTGGATGAGCAAGCAGGAGCTGTTCGATATTCCCGTGATTGGCGTCCTCTACCACCTGTTCGGTTGTATTCCCGTGCGCAGATCTGAGGGAGACCTGCGGGCGCTGCGGCTGTCTCAGGAAGCGCTGCGCCGCGGCCTGGTGCTGGGAATGTTTCCGGAAGGCACCCGGAGCGGCGAAAGTGGCCTTGGTCTGGGGGAGCCCGGCACAGCGTTGATCGCCATGCGCACCAAAACGCCGATCATGCCGGTGGCGATCTGGGGCACGGCAGGAGTCACGCTGCCCCGCGCGTTCTTCCAGCGGACCACGGTGAACGTGGTCTTTGGCGAGCCGTTCTACTTGCCGAGACCGGAGCGGCTCACTAAAGGCGCGGTGGAAGACGGGGCCGCAACAATCATGCGCCGGATTGCGGAGCTGCTCCCCGAGCGATACCGCGGCGTGTACGCCGGCGGGCAGCCGCAGGCGCCCGAGGCGAAGGAGAGGATGAGGTAGCAATGGAGATACTCCTAGCGCGGGATATGGGCTTCTGTTGGGGCGTGCGCCGGGCCATCGACATCATGGAGCGCACGGCGGCGGAGCGAGGCGAGATCGTAAGCCTGGGGCCCATTGTCCACAACCCGCAGGTGGTGCGTGAGCTGGAGGAGAAAGGGGTCCGCACCAACAGCGAGGTCATTGACGGCAACGAGGCGCTGGTCGCGATAACCGCACACGGCGCGCGCCCCGAGGTGTTGCAGGATGCGCGAGCCCGCGACACGGAGGTGATCGATACCACCTGCCCAATCGTCACACGCTCACAACGCTGGGCCAGGAAAATGGCTGGCGAGGGCTTCACCGTCATCGTGTTTGGCGACCGGGACCATCGGGAGGTACAGGGTGTCCTTGGCTGGGCCGGCCCGAACGGCCTCGCCCTGGCCGATGGCGAGCCCATCCCTGAAGGCCTGCCTGCTCGTGTCGCTGTCATTTCGCAGACCACGCAGAGTCCGAAGCGTTTCGCGGAGTTCCTCTCCAGACTTGTTCACCAACAGGCGAATAAGATAAATGAGCTGCGGGTCATCAACACTCTCTGCGACGTTACTTCCAGCCAGCAGGCGGCAGCCCGTGACCTTGCGCAGGAGGTAGACGTGATGCTGATTGTAGGCGGCCGCAGCAGCGCCAACACCAGACACCTGCTGGAGGTATGCGAGGACGAAAAGGTGACGGCATACCACGTAGAGTCGGCTGCGGAGGTGAAAACTGACTGGCTGAAAGGCTGCCGGCGGCTAGGCATAACGGCAGGCGCTTCAACGCCAGACTCCGCCATCGAGGCCGTGGTAACCCACGCGCAGCGGATCGCAGCAGAGCTGCAGACCGTGAACAACCGCCACACACTCCCCCGCGGCCATAACCGAAGCTGAGAGCGGACGTTACTTAAGTTAAGGAACGTCTGGGAGCAAGAGAGCTTCGTCTATGTGCGGAATCGTCGGATACGTGGGTTCCCGGCCCGCGGGCCCGGTCCTCATCGACGGTTTGCGACGGCTGCAGTACCGCGGCTACGACAGCGCCGGTATCGCCGTGCTTGACACAAACGGCGACCTTTCAATACACAAGCGAGTGGGCAAGCTGGAAACGCTGGCCTCCGCCATCGCCGGGCGCTGGCCGAACGGGCATGAAGGCATCGGCCACACGCGTTGGGCCACCCACGGCAAACCCAACGACGTGAACGCCCACCCACACGCTGATTGCAGCGGCGACGTGGTGGTCATTCACAACGGGATCGTAGAGAACTACCTCAAGCTAAGAACGGAGCTTGCGGCCGCCGGACACAGCTTCGCCTCGGAGACGGATACGGAGGTGATCCCTCACCTCCTGGAGCACTACCTCAGCGAGAACATGGAGTTGGCGGCCGCGCTCGGACAGGCGATCACCCGCCTGGAGGGGGCGCATGCCATCGTGGCGATGAGCCGCTCGGAGCCCGGCACGTTGGTGGCTGCGCGCGTGGGCAACGCCGGCGGAGTGGTCATCGGCTACGGGGGGGGCGAGAACCTTCTCGCCAGCGACCTCCCGGCCATCCTTTCATATACCCGTCGCGTGGGCTTCCTGGAGGACCGGGAGGTGGTGCGCGTCACGGCCACCAGTGTGTCGTACTGGAACAGCGACGGCCGGCCCCTGGAAAAACAGCCACAGGAAGTCCCATATGACCCGGTCTCGGCGGCCAAGGGGACCTACAAGCACTTCATGTTAAAGGAGATCATGGAACAACCGGAGTCCATGCTCAATACCATCCGCGGCCGGGTCCAGTTCGACACGCCGGAGGTGCAACTGGAGGATGTTCCCTTGAGCAAGCAGCAGATCTCGAAGCTCCGGAGGGTGGTCCTTGTGGGCATGGGGACCAGCCTTCACGCGGCGATGATCGGACGCCATTACATGGAACGTATCGCCGGTATATCGGCGGAAGTGGACAACGCGTCCGAGTACCGCTATCGCGGGCCTATTATCGGACACGACACGCTGGTGGTCTCGGTGGGGCAATCGGGAGAGACAGCGGACACTCTGGCAGCGATGGAAGACGCCAGGCGGAAGGGAGCCCCTCAAATTACCATCTGCAACGTGGTGGGCAGCCAGGCCACGCGCCTCGCCGACGGCGTGGTGTACACCCGCTGCGGTCTGGAGATCGGCGTTTGCAGCACTAAGACGTTCACCGCCTCCGTCACAGCGCTCTACCTCCTCGCTTGTTATCTGGGGCAGGCGCGGGGTTTGATCGATCGCGAGCGGATGGGTGGGCTGCTGGAGCCGCTGGCCGGCGTACCCTACCTGGCCGGCGAGATCACCAAGCGCGCAAAGGAGTACGAACATCTGGCCCACCATTTCTTCCGTTACAGCAACTTCCTGTACCTGGGGCGGGGCATCCAGTTTCCCGTGGCGTTGGAGGGTGCCCTGAAGCTGAAAGAGGTCAGCTACATTCACGCGGAGGGCTACCCTGCGGGCGAGATGAAGCACGGCCCCATCGCCCTCATTGACCCGGAGATGCCGGTCATCGCCATCGCCCTGAAAGACGACCTGTACGACAAGATGTTGAGCAACATCGAGCAGGTGAAGGCACGCGAGGGGACGGTCATCGCCTTGGGCCAGGAGGGGGACGAAGATCTGGCCGCCAAGGCGGACCACGTGATCTACCTGCCGCGGATGTCACCTCTGCTTTCTCCCATATTCACGGCCATTCCGCTGCAGTTCTTCGCCTATCACATCGCCGTGCGCCGCGGCTGCGACGTCGATCAGCCGCGGAATCTCGCCAAGACCGTGACCGTTGAATAAGCTTCCTCAGATACACTTAGCGCGTCATTGGCATAGCCAACGTCTATCATGCACCGCCGGAGCGATAAACTGGAAAAATATTGACCGCTCCGATATAATTAGCTGTCGTGAACCTTCGGGAGAGGCGTCTTAGCAGGCTTTCGACGGGAGGAGCGCAAGTATGAAGCGAGTTGTCTGGTTCCAGGAAGTGGACAAGGATGACGTGGGGCTGGTGGGAGGCAAGGGGGCTAACCTGGGGGAGCTCATCAAGGCCGGTATTCCCGTCCCGCCGGGATTCATCGTCACCGCCCATGCGTACTCTAGCTTCCTTGAGGCATCCAGGCTCGAGCCCAAGATCTCCGAGCTCCTCTCCACGACTGACGTCGACGACAGCGCCCAACTCCAGCGGGTCTCGGAGGAGATCAAGCATCTGATCACTGGCGCGGACATGCCGGGAGACGTGGCGGCGGAGATCCGCCGCGCCTACCGCGAACTGGGCTCAGGGCCGGTAGCGGTGCGGAGCTCGGCCACGGCCGAGGACATGCCGGATGCCTCCTTCGCAGGGCAGCAGAGCACTTTCCTCAATGTGGTGGGAGAGGACAACGTCGTCGCCGCCGTACGCGCCTGCTGGGCATCGCTGTTCGAGGCGCGGGCGATCTTCTACCGCGTGCAGGCCGGCTTCGACCACCTCAGCGTGGGCATCGCCGTGCCGGTACAGAGAATGATCCAGTCCCACTGCTCAGGCGTAATGTTCACGCTGGAGCCGGTCAGCGGCGACAAGTCGAAGATAGTAATTGAGGCCATTTACGGCCTCGGCGAGGCGATCGTGTCGGGCGCTTTGACGCCCGACTTGTACGTTTTGGACAAGGAGCGGTTGACGGTCATCGACAGAACAGTAGCCAATCAGGAGAAGCAGCTTGTCGCCAACGACGATTCCACGGCATCGGGAGAAGAGACCATCACCTGGGTGGACGTGCCAAAGGACGATGCCAAGCTCCAGAAACTGACCGATAAGGAGATCGTAACGCTGGCGGAGATCGGCAAGCGTGTGGAGGGTTACTACGGGACGCCTCAGGACATCGAGTGGGCGGAGGAGAAAGACGAGCTGTACATTGTGCAGTCGCGGCCGGTCACCGTCACGGCGGAGGCCGCTCAGGAGCGGGCGGGTCAGCCGGCAGAGAAAGCGGCCATCCTTCTGGAAGGCTCTCCGGCGAGCCCCGGCGTGGCCGCCGGAGAGGTCAAGATTATCCGCAGCCCATCAGAGATCGATCAGGTGGCCGAGGGTGACATTCTCGTCACTGAGATGACGACGCCCGACTTCGTGCCCGCCATGAAGCGGGCGGCGGCGATCGTCACCGATAAGGGAGGCCGAACCGCTCACGCCGCCATAGTCTCCCGCGAACTGGGCATCGCCTGTGTAGTGGGCACGGAAAACGCCACCGAGATTCTGTCCAACGGCCAATTGATTACGGTTGATGGCTCCCGGGGCCGCGTCTACGAGGGCCGGGCCGAGGTCCGTCTGGCCTGGGCCGAGGAGGAGAAAAAGCGCCGGGCAGCGGTCGGCCACCTCAAGACCCGCACCAAGGTGTACGTGAACCTGGCGGAGCCCGAGCTGGCGGACCGCGTGGCCAAGCAGAACGTGGACGGTGTGGGCCTTCTGCGAGCGGAGTTCATCGTCGCCCAGATAGGAGAGCACCCCAGCCACGTCCTGGAAGAGGGGCGCGGCGAGGAGTTCATCGAAAAGTTGGCCGAGGGCCTGCGCTGCTTCGCCATGGCGTTCCACCCCCGGCCGGTGGTGTACCGCACCACGGACTTCAAGACCAACGAGTACCGCAACCTGAAGGGCGGCGACAAGTACGAGCCCGACGAGGAGAACCCGATGATCGGGTTCCGCGGCGCCTCCCGCTACGCGCGCGACGAGGAAGCGTTCAAGCTGGAGATAGAGGCGATCAAGCGGGTGCGCCGGGACTACCCCAACCTGTGGGTGATGATCCCCTTCGTGCGGACGCCCGAGGAGCTGGCGGAGGTGAAGGCGATCCTGGAGCGGGAGGGTCTGGTGCGGTCGGAGGAGTTCAAGCTGTGGATGATGGCGGAGGTGCCATCCAACGTGTTCATCCTTGACCGCTTCATTGACGTGGGCATCGACGGTATCAGCATCGGCTCCAACGACCTGACGCAGCTCACGCTTGGCATCGACCGGGACAACGCCATGTTCCAGGCGGAGTTCGACGAGCGGAACGAGGCGGTGATGGTCGCTCTTGAGCGTCTGATTACGACGGCCAAGGAGCGGGGGATCACCTCCTCCATCTGCGGCCAGGCGCCCAGCGACTACCCGGAGCTGACCCAGAAGCTGGTGGAGTGGGGGATCACCTCCATCTCCGTGACGCCGGACGTGATCGAGAAGACCCGGGAGATCATCGCCAAGGCGGAAGGGGTGCTGGAGGCGGAGGCGGCGGCCAAGGCTCGCTCCCCCGCGCCCACCGGCGGCGGGTCGTAGGCGCAAGCGCCCAGCAAACCGGCGATAGAGAGCGGCCCTGCTGAGAGCGGGGCCGTTTTTGATTGAATTGGGCGATCCGTATTGAGCGTCTGGTTGTTTTCTCCAAAAAGTCTGTTGGGAGCGAGTTTCAGATACGGGATGGGGCGAGGTGTTTGGTTGTTTTGGAGCCGACATGGGCGCGGCAAGCAGCGCCCCTACGGGGGTGGGCGGCGGGTCAACACCTGCGGCCGCTGCGAGGCCGGCGGCCTGCCCCTCCCCAGATCCCTTCGCGGCCGATCGCTGCACGCCGTAGCGAGCGTGGTGGCCGCTCAGGATGACAAGCAGGTCTTGGCGGGCGAGCCCAGGCGAGCAGGGAAAAGCGGGTGGGCGCAGCAAGCAGCGCCCCTACGGTGGTCGTTCGGGGGGATGCATGTCTTAAGGTGCGGGGGATGCGCGCAGGCGGGCCGCGTTCAGCGTAGGGCGAACGGCGGCGGAGGTGGAAGGGGGAGGTGGCAGGGGGTGCGGGGGCTTATAATTCACGATGATGAATGCCGGTACGTTCGTACAGAAATGGTCGGCATCGCGTGGCGCTGAACGTGCGACCTCCCAGGAGCACTTCATCGACCTGTGCGGACTGCTGAATGAGAGCACGCCTAACGAGGCGGACCCCAGCGGCGACTTCTACGCGTTCGAGAAGGGCGCCAGGAAACCTGACGGCGAGGGCTTCGCCGATGTCTGGTTAAAAGGCCACTTCGCATGGGAATACAAAGGCAAGCGCAAGGACCTCGCCGCCGCATATAAGCAGGTCTGTGACTACCGAGAAGCATTGGGGAATCCTCCCCTGCTCGTCGTCTGCGACATAGACCGTTTCGAGGTCCACACCAACTGGACGAACACCGAGAAGTGGATCTACCGCTTCTCAAACACCGACCTCCTCTCGGACAAGATTGTCGAGGTGTCAACCGTCTCTGCCCCCGCCCTCGACGCGCCGCAATTGACCGC
>MGNZ01000090.1:12950-13276 GCA_001795235.1 Chloroflexi bacterium RBG_16_64_32
CGCAGAAAACGACCGACCAGATCACCCAGGAAGCCGCTCGCCTCTTCGGCAAGATCAGTAAGAACCTCCGCGATTGGAAGGTGGATGACATGCGCATCGCGCGCTTCATTACGCGCACGCTGTTCTGCATGTTCGCCAGCGACGTGGGTCTCCTTCCCCGCGAGTCCTTTTCCGAGATCGTCCGCTACCACGGGGAGACGGCGCTGAACCGGCGGCCCCGGCTCACGGATGAGCCTCCTGACAAGGCGTTCCGCCGGCACCTTGCGACGCTGTTCCAGACGATGAACAGAGGCGGGGAGTTCGGCATCCACGAGATTGCGCATTTC
>MGNZ01000091.1 GCA_001795235.1 Chloroflexi bacterium RBG_16_64_32
ATCCAACTCGCTGATCTCCCAGGTGATCGTCATGGTTCCTCCGTCCTCAGGAATCGGGTCGAGTCCAGTATATCGGCTGCGGCAGGGAATCCAACTCGCTGATCTCCCAGGTGATCGTCATGGTTCCTCCGTCCTCAGGAATCGGGTCGAGTCCAGTATATCGGCTGCGGCAGGGACGGTCACGGCGGCCGGCCGTTTGGCGCCGGTTCCAGGCCTGCCAGTTTTCCACACAGGATCCGATAAAGGATTTTCGCGTTTTCTCCTTTCTTCCCTTCGTGTTCCCTTGACACTCATACCCGCCCGTCCTGTATCATGATTGTCGGGCTGAGGAGGCCCCCGAAAAGGGGGAAATGGGAACCAAATATATATTCGTAACCGGCGGCGTTGTCAGTTCAGTTGGCAAAGGCATCACTACCGCCGCCATCGGCAGAATCCTCAAGTCCCGCAACATCTCCGTCGTCATCCAGAAGCTAGACCCCTATCTCAACGTCGACCCCGGCACCATGTCCCCTTACCAGCACGGGGAAGTCTTTGTCACCAACGACGGCGCCGAGACGGACCTGGATCTGGGGCACTACGAGCGTTTCCTTGACCAGGACCTGACCAGCGGCAGCTCCGTCACTACCGGCCAGATATACCAGGCCGTCATCACCAAGGAGCGCCGCGGCGACTACCTTGGCCGCACGATCCAGCCCATCCCCCACGTCACGAACGAGATCAAGGAGCGCATCCGCGGCATCGGCCGCGACTCCGGAGCGGAGGTCGTCATCGTCGAGGTGGGCGGCACCGTCGGCGACATCGAGAGCCAGCCGCACCTGGAGGCGATCCGCCAGATGCGAAACGAGGAGAGCCACTCGGACACCCTTTCCATCCACGTCACTCTCCTGCCGTACATCAGCACCACCGGCGAACTGAAGACCAAGCCCACACAACACAGCGTCCGTGAGCTGCGCTCCATGGGCATCCAGCCGGACGTCATCGTCTGCCGCAGCGACCGGCCGGTGGCCGACGAGCTGCGCGACAAGATTTCGCTGTTCTGTGACGTCTCCGCGCGCGCGGTCATTCCTCTCCTGACCATGCCCAGCATATACGAGGTCCCGTTGGTGCTGGAGGAGGCCGGCCTCGGCGACTTGATCGTCGATAGGCTGAACCTGCCCGCCGGCTCTCGGGATCTGGAGGACTGGCAGGACTGGGTGGAGCGGTTGAAGAACCCGGGCGGGCAGCTTGAGATCGCCATCGTCGGCAAATACGTGGAGCTTCCGGACGCCTATCTTTCAGTCAAGGAATCGCTCATTCACGCCGGCGTCCACCACCAGACCGGGATCAACGTCCGATGGATGCACTCGCAGGAAGTGGAGGCATCCGGCGGGGGGGAGATGCTGTCGAGCGTGGACGGCATCGTCGTCCCTGGCGGATTCGGGGAGCGCGGCTTCGAGGGCAAGATTGAGGCCGCCCGCTTCGCACGCGAAAACGGCGTGCCGTACCTGGGGCTATGCTTGGGCCTACAGGTAATGGTTGTTGAGTTTGCCCGCCACCTGTTCGGCACCGACGAGGCCAACTCCACGGAGTTTCACCCGGAGACGCCCTACCCCGTCATCAGCCTGCTGTCGGAGCAGATGGGCGTGGGGGACAAGGGTGGCACCATGCGCCTGGGTGGCTACCCCTGTCGCCTGGTGGCGGGGACGAAGGCCCGCGCCGCCTACGGCCGCGACGAGGTCGTTGAGCGCCACCGCCACCGCTACGAGCTGAACAACGAGTTCCGCGCTCAGCTAGAGGAGGCGGGCCTCATCGCCAGCGGCACCCTCCCTGACGGCTCCCTGATGGAGATCTGCGAGCTGCGCGATCACCCCTGGATGGTCGGTACCCAGTTCCACCCGGAGTTCCGCTCCCGCCCCAACCGTCCTCACCCGCTGTTCGACGGGTTTGTGGGCGCCGCCGTGGAGTATGCCCGCACCCGCAGTGTACCGGCGGCGCGTCCCTCCCACGCGGCCGGCCGTCCCGGCCGGCGCCCGGCACGCTCGCAATCATCGCCTGCGTGATCGCTGAGAACGCCCTCACCCTGGTCCACGTTCTCGCCGCGTTCTGGTACGTTATGGGGCTTGCTGCCGTGCAGTTTCCCCTTATCCGCGGCTGGCGGCTGGAAGACGTGAAGATCAAGGCGGCAGCCTTTGAGGAAGCCTCGCACTATCAAGGGCTGCTGCTCGTCCCTGGCATCATCGCTGTCGGAGTGACAGGGGTTTTCATGTGGGCCCAAATGGATTACAATCTAATCACAACCGGTTGGCTCGTGACCCAAGAATCCCTCTACCTTGTGAGTCTGCTGGTTTGTGTGCCGTTGATCGGCGCAGGCTTGCGAAGGACGCGGCTGGCCGCCCTCCACGCGGAGAAGACCGGCGGCATAACCCCTGAGCTGGAAGAAGCGCTTGCCGAAAACGTTCCGATAGTATTCAGCGGCATCGCAACCTTGCTGATTCCGGTCATGGCCTATCTGGCGGTGTTTAGGCCGTTTTAGAGGAGCGCAGACAAGCATGAAGATCTGGCTGGATACGGCAAACGTGGACGAGATCCGCGCCGCCGCGCGATTCGGTGTGGTCAGTGGTGTCACCACCAACCCCTCGTTGTGGGCGAAGGCCGCGTCCGGCATCGAGTATCGCGAAGTTGTCGTTGAGATATGCTCGGTCATCGAGGGTCCCGTCTCGGCGGAGTGTGTGGCCCAGGACGTGGACGGCCTGGTCGAGGAGGCGCGCAGCATCGCCTCCTGGCATCCCAACGTCGTGGTCAAGATACCCCTGGACGAGACCGGCCTGGAGGCGATCCACCGCGTTTCCAGGGAGGGGATCAAAGTCAACACCACTCTCATCTTCCAGCCCAACCAGGCGATGCTCGCGGCCGAGGCCGGCGCTACTTACGTCAGCCCCTTCGTTGGGCGCCTCGACGATATCGGTCACGATGGCATGGCGGTCGTGCGGGATATCGTAGAGATATTCGACCGCTATCACTTTTCCACCCACGTGCTGGCCGCCAGCCTGCGCCATCCCCTGCACGTGATCCAGGCGGCCAAGGCCGGAGCCCACATCGCCACCGTGCCGTACGCTGTGCTTCAGGCGATGTTCAAGCACCCTCTCACCGATGTAGGTATGCAGAAGTTCCTAGAGGACGCCCGCAAGGCGGCTACGGTGCGCTCTTGATTCCCGTTGACGATGCCCAGGCAACGCCGGTGGGGCCTTGCGCGTCTTGAACGTATGATGTATTTTGATTGCGCCTCCCCATTTTGAGCCGTGCCACGTAAACGTATCTGGGCCAGGAACAGCGCCAAGAACTCACAGACAGCGGAAATGGCCCCACTTATGGAGTCACTTGAACCGTTACCGGAGTCTCCCGTGAATCTCATCGAACTGGAAACACAGACCAAAGACGAACTGCTCGAGGTCGCTAAGGAGCTGGGTGTTAGCGGCACCGCTTCCCTGCGCAAGCAAGACCTCGTCTTCCGCATCCTTCAGGCCAGGGCTGAGCGCGAAGGAAACTACTTCGCCGGCGGGATCCTCGAAATCGTCGCTGACGGCTTTGGCTTCCTCCGCTCGGACGGCCTCCGGCCCGGCCTCAGCGACGTCTACGTCTCCCAGACGCAGATCAGGCGCTTCGCCCTCCGCGGCGGCGACTACGTCATGGGCACGGTCCGTCCCCCCAGAGACTCGGAAAAGTACTACGGCCTCCTGCGCGTGGACGTGGTCAACGGCCTGGACCCGGAGACCGCCAAGCGCCGGCCCTACTTCAACCAGCTCACCCCTATCTTTCCCCTCGAGCTGTTAGACCTGGAGGCCGGCGACAGCAACCTCTCCACTCGCATAATCAACCTCATCGCCCCCATCGGGCGCGGCCAGCGAGGTCTCATAGTCTCCCCCCCCAAGGCAGGGAAGACGGTAATCCTCAAGATGATCGCCAAGGCGATCGCAAAAAGATATGAGGACATCCACATCATCGTCCTCCTCATCGGAGAGCGGCCGGAGGAAGTCACGGACTGGCGTCGCTCTGTAGAGGAAGCGGAGGTCATGGCTGCCACCTTCGACGATCCGGTTGAGGACCAAACTCGCGTAGCCGAGTCGGGCGTCGAGAGGGCGAAGAGGCTCGTTGAGTGCGGGCGCCACATCGTCGTCCTCCTGGATGGGATCACCCGTCTCACCCGCGCTTACAACCTCGCCCTTCCTTCCAGCGGCCGCACCCTCTCCGGCGGCATCGATCCTGTCGCCCTCCACCCCTCAAAACGCCTGTTCGGCGCCGCCCGAAACATGGAAGAGGGGGGCAGCCTCACCATGCTGGCCACCTGCCTCATCGACACCGGCAGCCGGATGGATGAGGTTATCTACGAGGAGTTCAAGGGCACCGGTAACTGGGAACTCTTCCTAGATCGTCGCCTGGCTGAGAAGCGCACATTCCCCGCTATTGACATTCAGCGCTCCAGCACCCGCCGCGACGACCTCCTCCTGAGCGAAGAAAACTACAAGCGCGTGCTGCTGCTGCGCCGCATGACCGCCCTGCTGGGCCAGAATTCCTCCAACCCCACAGAGGCCACTGAGCTAATCCTTGACCGCCTCCAACGCACCAGCAACAACGAAGAGTTCCTGGCCACCATTAAGGACGCCGTCTGAGCGCGGCGTTCACCGGCTTTTCCCCAAAACCTCCGCTCACCTGTGTTACGCAGGCCCCGGTAACGTGTCAATTTGTGAAGAAGTTGACAATTGGGGTATAATGACCCCCGATTGCTAAGGGAGGCTATCCGGGATGGCGTCATCGGGCGCCACCTCGGCAGGAGGAGGAGACAAACAGGAGGTAGGTTATTCGGGGTCCGCACGCACCGCCCCTGGAAGAGCACCGGGGTCGAGACAAGCGCACGGTTGACCCGCAGACCGCGGGCAAGCCGCTGGCCAAATACCGAAGGTACTACCTGCACGGCACCTTCATCCTTCTGGCTCTCGTAGCGGTCTCCTTTGCCGCCACGGGAGCCCTGGGCGCTGTGGCCCATCCTCTCGTCTCCACAGACACCGCTCCCAAACCCACCGTCACCGAGGGCACCGCCGCCGGCTACCTGCGGCCGGCCATCGTTCTCGCCACCTCCCCCGGCATCTACATCGTCAACCCTGAGCCGGAACCCGTGACGACACCTGAGGCGGAGCCCACCCCCGAATCCGCTCCCGAGCCTACCCCTGAACCAACCCCCCAACCCACCCCAGAGCCGCAGCCCGCCTACATCGTATATACCGTGCAGCCGGGCGACACCGTCGCCTCCATCGCCAAGGCTTTCGGCATCAGTACGGATTACATTCTCTGGAATAACGGCGACCTCTACGAGGACCCGGATCTGCTCCTGGTGGGCCAGAATATTCAGGTTCCTACCGTCAACGGCCTCGTCTACAACGTCAAGCTGGGCGATACCCTGTCCGATATCGCCTCCTTCTACCAAATCGACGTCCAAAGCATCCTGGCCTTTGTGCCCAACCGTATCTCCTCCCCGGATACCGTTATTGAAGGCATGATGCTGGTTTTGCCCGGGGCGGCGCCTCCTCCTCCACCCATCCCCGCCGCCGTCACGGCGGTTGAGGCCACTAACCCGGCTCAGACTCCGGCACCGAATCCTGTACCGGCTCCGGCTCCGCCGCCTCCGCCGCAACCCGAACCCGCGCCTCCTCCACCCTCCAGCGTAGGCTTTATCTGGCCGTTCAGCGGCCCTATCTCCTCTCCCTTCGGTGAGTACCGCGGCGGCAGCTCCTACCACACGGGGACCGATATCGATGGTTTTGGGCGCTACGGCGCTCCCGTCGTCGCCTCCGCCTCCGGCACGGTCGTCCTGGTCACCGGCCTCGATTGGGGTCTGGGCCAATACGTTGTCATCCGACACCCGGATGGCTCGGAGACTGTTTACGCCCACCTATCGGCCATTTACGTGACCCAGGGCCAGACCGTGGCCCAGGGCGAGCAGATCGGCGCCATAGGCTGCACCGGCTACTGCACCGGCCCCCACCTCCACTTCGAGCTCTGGATCGGCGGAGCGCCGGTAGACCCGCTAGGGTACCTCCCGTAGTATCTCTTTAACAGATTTGATGCGAAGGCTGTTGCCGCTTTTGGCGGCTTTTCTATCTCTGGCCCTCCTGGCCCCGTCCGTTCCCGCCGGCGCCAAGGAGGCCCCCGCCTATGTCGCCATCGGTGACTCCATCGCCTTTGGTGTCGGCGCTGCTGCCCCCGGGGAAGGGGGATACGTGGCCCTCACCTACGATGCTCTGCGCAAGAGCGACCGCTACCGCCGCCGCGGTCTTGACCTCGTAAACCTGGGCGTCCCCGGCGCCACCAGCTCCGACCTCCTCCTCCCCGGCGGCCAGCTGGAGAGGGCGCTGAGCGAAATCAGCGAGCGCCAGGGAGACATCTCCTCCGCGGACGACAACGTGGAGATCATCACCATCAACATAGGCGGAAACGATGTCCTCGCCCTCGCCACGCCTGACTCGCCATGCCTGGCCGATCCCCTCTCAACAGAATGCCTGGACCGATTCGAGGAGATGCGGGAGGCGCTGGAGGACAACTTGACGGAGGTGCTTCGACGGGTGCGAGGAGCCGCGCCCAAGGCTGACATTGTCGTGCTTGACCTTTATAGCCCCATATCGGGTAGAGGTGGCGCCCCCGACCTCATAGCGGACATCGCCGTCGGTCAGATCAACGCTGTCACGGAGCGAGTGACCTCCCAGTCGGAGCTGAACGCCAAGCTGGCCAGCGTCTATCCACTATTCCGCGGTCGCGCCAGTGTCTTCGTCGCCGCCGACAATATCCACCCCAATGACGCAGGTCACGCCCTGACGGCCGAGATTGTCTTGGCCGCGATCCAGGATCGCCAACCCAACCTCTCTGAGGAGCTGAGGACTCCCGTGGTGGTGGACGAAGGCGACCGCCCGCCCCTGGGCGAAGGGGGGCTGCTGCCGGTGGCTGATGCGGACGATGACGAATCCAGCCTGCCCCTCCTGCTTGCCATAGCCATACCGGCTTCCCTTCTGGGCGTGGCCGCTGTCGCAGCCGCCTACCTGGCTGCCCGCGGCCGCTAGCGCCCGGACGGGCGCCCGTCGGGGCGCCGGTAGTCCAGCAGCAAAACCTGCGTCTCGTGCGGCAGCGAGCTGCGGTTTACCGACAGCTTCGGTTGGGGCTCCAGGTCCTTGGCGCCCATCTCTTTGAGGAAGCGATCCAGGGGCGCCAGTTCGCCCTTGGAGACTTCTGTGCGGTAGTGCATGGGAACGACGATGGCGGGCTCGATAATGTTCACCACCTCGGCCGCCGTGGCGCCGTCGATGGTGGTGTTCCCGCCCACAGGGATGAACAGCACGCCCACCCCGCTCAGCTCCTCTACCTGATCCGGTGTCGGGGTGTGTCCCAGGTCTCCCAGGTGGCAGACGCGCAAGTCCTCCATCTCCACCACGAAGGTGACGTTGGGTCCCCGATCGGCGCCCTTGCTCGCGTCGTGGTACGTGCCCACGCCGGTCACGAATGCGCCGTGGATCTCGTACTCGCCGGGCCGCTCGATGAGAACCGGATGCCCCGCCACCGCCTTTACGTAGGAGTGGTTCTCGTGCGGATGGCTAACCGTGACGATGTCAGCCGTCGGTTTGCCGATCGTGTAGCCGCTGGCGGGCGGACAGGGATCGGTGACGACGGTGGCCTCACGGCCGCGAATGCGGAAGCAGGAGTGGCCCAGCCAGACTATCTCCACGTGTTGGGCTTGCTCCTCGGGAACGCCGGGTCAGGGACCAAGGTACAGACAGGTTTGCTCGATCTACTCTTCCTCTTCCTCAGGCGGGCTGCGGCGGCGCCAGAAGGTGATAGCGGCGATAGCTGCCCCAATCAGGGCCAGGAACGCCAGCTTCTTGCCCTTGCCGCCCTTTTTCTTCGGGGTATCTTCCTCTTCCGCCATAGCAGGTGAACTCCTTTGGACTTGGGGCGTTGGGTTGCGCTGAGTATAGCAAGCGCCGCTCCAGGGGGTCAACA
>MGNZ01000092.1:0-8550 GCA_001795235.1 Chloroflexi bacterium RBG_16_64_32
CGTGCTGGTGCTCGACTGCACCTACAGCCAGGGCAGCGGCCCGGAGCACATGGGGATCGACGATCTGCGGCTGATACGTAACCGAGTGGCGCCCGAGACGGCGATAGTCCTCACCCACATGAACGGCGAGCCTGACGTCGCTGGACTGGAGAACGTCATCCTGGCCCGGGACTTCGGCAGGTACATCTTTCAGTAGCGGCGCGGCGCACCGCCCTGCCGGCCGATCGGTCCGACTCTAGGCCTTGCCGCCGGTTAGCTCCTGGAGGGCTTCCCGCAGCGTGTGCCAGGCCAGAGTGGCGCACTTCACACGCACCGGGAACTTGCGCACGCCCATCAGTGCCTCCAGGTCGCCCAGCAAGTCCAGGTCCACATCGTCGGAGCCGCGCATCATCGCCGTGAAGCCCCCGAACAGCGACTCCACCTCATCCACGGTCCTACCCACAATAGCCTCGCTCATCATTGAGGCGGAAGACTGGCTGATGGAGCAGCCGCCGCCGCGAACGGCAACGTCCTCCACCACACCACCGTTGACCAGCAGGTCGACTACGATCTCGTCGCCGCAGAGGGGGTTGTAGCCCTGGCGGCTGACCGTTGGCGACTCGATAGAGGCGCGATTTCGTGGGTGACGGTAGTGGTCGAGAATGACCTCGCGGTAGAGCTCGTCAATCTCGGCTTCCTGCCGGGCGTATTCGTCTTCGTTAGGGCGTGTCATTGCTGAAGAAGGCGCGGGCCTTACCAAGGGCCTCCACCAGTACGTCCACTTCTTCAAGCGTATTGTACACGTAGAAGCTGGCCCGCGCCGTGCCCGACACGCCCAGGATCCGCATCAGCGGCTGGGTGCAGTGGTGGCCGGCACGGATCGCCACGCCCTCACGGTCCAGGATCGTGCCGATGTCGTGGGGGTGCAGGTCTGGATAGTTGAACGATACGACGCCGCCCCGGTCGGCCACGTCCGGCGGCCCGTAGATGAAAACCTCCTCCATCTGGCGCAGGCGCCGCATGGCGTAGTCGGTGATCTCCATCTCGTGCGCGCGGACGTTCTCCATGCCCAGGCCGGTCAGGTAGTCGATGGCCACGCCGAAGGCGATGACATCGGCGATGTTGGGTGTGCCAGCCTCGAACTTCCAGGGCACGTCGTTCCAGGTGGCGCCCTCAAGCGTCACGCGCTTGATCATCTCGCCGCCGGCCAGGAACGGCTCCATCTCGTCCAAGAGCTCCCGCCGGGCGTAGAGAACGCCAACGCCGGTGGGACCGAGCATCTTGTGGGCGGAGAAGGCGAAGAAGTCGCAGTCCATGGCCTGCACGTCCACCGGCATGTGAGGGGCGCTCTGGGCGCCATCGACGAGGACCGTAGTCCCGTTGCGGTGCGCCTCTTTAACCAGCCTTCCGATGGGATTGATAGTGCCCACTGCGTTGGAGGCGTGCGTCACAGCAAGAATGCGAGTCCGGTCGTGCATCAGTTCGTCCAGCCCATCCAACTCAAGCGTCTGCTCATTGGTGAGGCCGATGTAGCGCAGCGAGGCGCCTTTTTCGGCAGCGAGACGCTGCCAGGGGATGAGGTTGGAGTGATGCTCCATCTGGGTGAGAAGGATGTCCGCTTGCGGCCCCACATTGGCGCGGCCCCAAGTGTGGGCGACGAGGTTGATCGCCTCCGTGGTGTTGCGGGTGAAGACGATGCACTCCGGCGAGGGAGCGTTGATGAAACGAGCGACCTTAGCGCGGGCCTCCTCGTAGGCGGCGGTAGCCTCCTCGCCCAGGCAGTGAATGGCGCGGTGGATGTTGGCGTTGTGCTGCTCGTAGTAGCGCACAAGGGCCTCAATGACCTGGCGAGGCTTCTGAGACGTTGCGGCGTTGTCCAGGTAGACCAGCGGCTTCCCGTACACCCTCCGGCCAAGGATTGGGAAGTCCTCTCTGATCCGTCCCACGTCGAGCGGCCCGGTGGGCTTCTCTGAGACGTTCTGGCTGGACATCGGTTTGGTTGCGGTCACGATCCGCGACCGGCCTGAATTCTCGGGAGCGCGCCCAAGATCGCGGCTTCCACACATGCCCGGACGGGCTCCAGATCGATGGCGTCCGTAATCTCGCTAGCGAATCCCCTAATCAGGTATGCAGTCGCGGTCTCCGAATCCAGGCCGCGGCTCCTCATGTAGAACATAGCGTCCTCCGCAATAGAGCCCGCGGTCGCCCCATGGCCGCACTGGACGTCATCGGCGTAGATCTCCAGGCCGGGCTTGCTGTCCAGCTCCGCCTCGTCCGATAGGATGAGGTTCTTATCGGTCTGCTGAGCGTCCGCCTTCACGGCGCCCGGCCTGACCAGGACCATGCCGCCGAACACCGCCCGCGATGCGCCATCCAGGATACCCTTGTATTTCAGGCGGCTGGTCGTGTGGGGCTTCGCGTGATCGATATTCAGGTAGTTGTCCATATGCTGCGTGCCAGACGTCACGTACAATCCGCGCAGGAGGCACGAGCTGCCCGGCGCGTCCAGCAGCACCCGCAAGTCGTGCCTTCCGATGGCGACGCCCCTGGCGAAGGACGTTGAGGCGAACGTGCTGTCCCGCCCCTGGTATACACGGCTGGTCCCAACGTGGAACGCGTCCGCACTCTCCAGGAGAAGCCTGTAGTGTTCCACCTGCGCCCCATCACCGACGACGATCTCGGTGACAGCGTTCGTGAAATTGGGGGTCGCTGAAAGGCTGACGTAGGTCTCGACTACGGTCACCTTGCTGTGCGCGCCGGCGACGACCAGCGTCCGTGGGTACGTGACTGCGGGCTGCCCGCTGTCAGTGGTCACAAATATCAGGTGCAACGGCGACTGCAGCGGCTCACCATCCGGCAAATGGACAAGGGCTCCGTCCCGAATGAAGGCGGTATTGAGAGCCGTGAACCCATCGTGTTCAAACGTGGCGTGCTGCGCCAGGTGCTCTTCGATGACGCCACCGTCCGCCGCGATCGCGGCGCCAAGGCTCGTCACTCTTGCTCCGTCGGGCGCGGCCTGGCCCCCGGAGAGGGCCTGGGAGTAGCGGCCGTTGACGAAGACGAGGTTGATCCAGGTGTCATCCCAAGGGGCGATGCCTGTTAGGTCAGCGGGCTCCACTTGCGAGGCGCCGTTCAAAGGGTAGCTGAAGGAAGCGTTCGCGATTGGAGCCACGTTTGTGTACTTCCAGGCCTCGTTGCCGCGGCGGGCGGTAGGAAAACCCAACTCGCGGAAGCGTGATAGCGCCCTCTCCCGAGTCCGCTCCAGCCACTCCGGCCGCTGGGTCGGGAGTCCCTTCTCAAATTCGCGGTGTTCGGCCAGGTAGGTGTCGTATGTCGCCGGAGTCTTAGCCATAGCCTGAGCGCGCCTTGCTAGACGCCTACTTCGCTGCCGCTCTGGACGGTTTTCTTCACCCATTCGTAGCCTTTTGATTCCAGCTCGTGCGCCAGCTCGCTGCCACCGGACTTGACGATACGGCCCTCTATGAGGACATGAACATGGTCTGGGGTTATGTAGTTGAGGATGCGCTGGTAGTGGGTGACGAGCACTATCGCCTTTGAAGGGCTGCGAAACTTGTTCACGCCCCTGGCGACAGTCTGCAGAGCGTCGATGTCGAGGCCGGAATCGGTCTCATCGAGGAGGGCGAGAGTGGGGTCCAGGACCGTCATCTGGAGTATCTCGTTACGCTTCTTCTCGCCGCCCGAGAACCCTTCGTTGACCGACCGCTTGATAAGGTCAGGGTCCATCTCGACCTCTCCCGCCTTCTCCTCGTGAAGCTTGTTGAACTCCCTAACGCTCAGCTTCTGCAGGCCGCGGTGCTCCCGTACGGCGTCCAGGGCAGCCCTCAAGAACTCCCGGTTGCGAACGCCCGGTAGCTCGACCGGATACTGAAAAGCGAGGAAGACGCCTTCCCGGGCCCGCTCATCCGGTGCCATCGCCAGCAGGTCTCTGCCGCCGTAGAGGACCTTCCCCTCTGTGACCTCGTAGTCGGGCCTGCCCGCCAGGACGTTGGTCAGGGTGCTCTTACCGCTGCCGTTGGGGCCCATGATTGCATGCACCGCACCGAGGTTAACACTGAGGTCCAGCCCCTTCAGTATCTCCACGCCCCCCGCACTCACATGCAGGTTGCGTACTTCCAGAAGCGGCTGGTTACGGGTCTCCGAACGCGCGTTCATCTAGCCAATGGCTCCCTCCAAGCTCACCTTAAGTAGCTGGGACGCCTCCATGGCGAACTCAAACGGCAACTCCTGGAACACTCCTCTGCAGAACCCGTTGATGATCATATGCTGGGCGTTCTCTTCCGAAATGCCGCGCTGCATGAGGTAAAACAGCTGGTCCTCGCTCACCTTGGAGGTCGAGGCTTCGTGCTCCATGCGGGCGGTCGGATTGCGCACCTCGATGTACGGCACCGTGTGGGCGCCGCACTCCTCGCCTATGAGCAGCGAGTCACAGCGGGTGAAGTTCCTTGCGCCGGCGGCCGAAGGCATGATCTTCACCAGCCCCCGGTATGTGTTTTGTCCGTGTCCCGCGGAGATACCCTTGGCGACGATAGTGCTCCTGGTGTTGCTCCCGATGTGGATCATCTTGGTGCCGGTGTCCGCCTGCTGGTAGTTGTTGACCAGGGCCACGGAGTAGAACTCCCCAACGGAGTTGTCCCCCTGCAGGATCACACCGGGGTACTTCCAGGTGATGGCCGAGCCGGTCTCCACCTGCGTCCACGAGATCTTGGAGTTGACGCCGGCCGCCTTACCCCGCTTGGTGACGAAGTTGTATACCCCGCCCTTGCCATCCTTGTCGCCGGGATACCAGTTCTGGAGCGTCGAGTACTTTATCTCGGCGTTGTCCAGGGCGACGAGCTCCACAACGGCGGCATGAAGCTGGTGCGATTTCCGCATCGGCGCCGTGCACCCCTCCAGATAACTAACGTAGGAGCCCTTATCGGCGATGATCAGTGTGCGCTCGAACTGGCCGGTGCCCTCCGTGTTGATCCGGAAGTAGGTCATCAGCTCCACGGGGCAACGCACCCCCGGGGGCACATATGCGAAGGAGCCATCGCTGAACACGGCCGAATTCAGGCTGGCGAAGAAGTTATCGGTATGGGGAACCACAGAGCCAAGGTACTTCCGAACCAGGTCGGGGTGCTTCTGGACCGCCTCGCTAAACGAGCAGAAGATGATCCCCAGCTTGTTCAGGGTCTCCTGTAGGGTAGTGGCGACGGAGACGCTATCGAAAACGGCGTCCACGGCGACGCCCGTGAGCTTCTTCTGCTCGTCAATTGGGATACCGAGCTTGTTGAACGCCTCAACAAGCTCCGGGTCCACCTCGTCGAGACCCTCGGCGCCCTTCATGCTGACGGGAGCGGAATAGTAGCGGATGTCCTGGTAATCGATGGGCGGGAAATTGACCTTGGCCCATCTGGGCTCTTCGTGACTGACCTTGGTCCAGTGGCGGTAGGCCCTGAGGCGCCAATCCAGCATCCAGGCGGGCTCATTCTTCTTGCCGGAGATCAGACGGATGATGTCCTCGTTCAGACCCTTGGGAGCTACGTCCGACTGGATATCTGTAACGAAGCCCCACTTGTAGTCCGATCCGAGGTCAGTCGTCTTCCGCGAGATAGCCTTGGGAGTGGCCATCAATACGCTCCTCGTTAGCTACTCGATAGCCCGGCGGGGGAGCCCAGCCCCCAACAGAACCTGCTCTCTAGCTGCTGCTATTCTCTCGTTACCGGTTGTTGTGGACGGGGCGTTTTGGAACATTTGACTGTATAAATCTCCCGCTCGGCTGTATAATAGCACACAGCTACACGAGTGGCAACGGCCTGCAAGAAGGATTTTTGGAGAGTACGGAGCGGGACGTTCGCCTTGACCGCCTCCACGGGGCGATGCTACGGTGGCAGAAAGGCCCACTCCGGCAGATATGGAAATGCTAGATCGCGCATACTTTGACCACGCCGCAACCACCCCCCTGGACCGGCGCGTCCTGGAGGCGATGCTCCCGTATCTGTCCAGCCTATGGGGCAACCCCGCCAGCCTCTACGCCGAGGCGCAGGAGGCCCGCAGAGCGCTCGATGGCGCCCGTCGTGACGTCGCCGGTGTCCTCGGCTGCAAGCCACAGGAGGTCGTCTTCACCTCCGGCGGCTCCGAGAGCGCTAGCCTCGCCCTGCGGGGTGTCGCTTACGCCAGCCGCGACCGGGGCAACCACATTATCACCTCCGCCGTAGAGCACCACGCCGTCCTCCACACCGCCGAGCGGCTGGAGAAGGAGGGGTTCCGAGTGACCTACCTTCCCGTGGACAGGGAGGGTTTCGTCGACCTGGCGGAGCTGGAGCGGGCAGTGGGCGAGGAGACTACGCTGGTGAGCATTATGCTGGCCAACAACGAGGTAGGCACTATTGAGCCGATTGAGGAGGCGGTGCGTATCATCAAGGGGAAGAACCCGCGGGCGGCGTTCCACACGGACGCGGTGCAGGCCACAGGCGCCGTGGAGGTGAGCGTTGAGCGACTGGGCGTGGACCTGCTGTCCATCGGGGCGCACAAGTTCTACGGACCCAAAGGTATCGGCGCCCTCTACGTACGCAGCCGCACACCCCTGCAGCCGCAGATGCTGGGCGGCGCACAGGAGAAGAACCGACGCGCCGGCACGGAGAACGTGGCCCACATCGTGGGCATGGCGAAGGCGATGAGCCTGGCATACGAGGAGTTCGACGCCCGCAACGCCCACTGCCGCTCGCTGCGCGACCGTCTGCTGGACGAAGTCCCGGACCGCGTGCCCTACGTCCACATCACGGGGCCCAAGGACCGCAGCCGCCGCCTGTCCAACAGCTTCTCCTGCTGCTTCGAGCTCATAGAGGGGGAGGCGATCTTGATAGCGCTGGACCTCCAGGGGGTGGCCGCCTCCAGCGGATCGGCCTGCACAACCGGGTCACTGGAGCCCTCGCACGTCCTCACGGCGATGGGGCTACCGCTGGACCTGGCGCGTGGCAGCCTGCGCCTGACGGTGGGCAAGGGCAACACAATGGAGGAGATCGACCGCCTGCTGGAGATACTGCCGGGGACCGTGTCGCGGCTGCGGGCGCTGTCGCCGCAGTGGCCGGAGCGGGAGGCAGCGGAGAAGCGTCCGTGATAAACTTCACCAACGGAGCCCTTCGACAGGGCTCAGGACAGGCCCTTCGACAGGGCTCAGGACAAGCTTGAGATGGACGAATCGCTGGTCCACATCCGGGAAGACGGCAACATCGACGACGCGATCAGCAAGAACATCCTGCTCGCCTCGGTGGACGGTGTCGTCAACTGGGCGCGAAGGTCGTCCCTCTGGCCGGTAATGTTCGGGCTGGCCTGCTGCGCCATCGAGTTCATCGCCGTGGCCACCCCGCGCTACGACCTGGCCCGATTCGGCGCCGAGGTTATGCGGGCCTCGCCGCGTCAGGCCGACCTCATGGTCGTCGCCGGCACAGTGACCTGGAAGATGGCGCCGCCGGTGCGCCGGATCTACCTCCAGATGGCGGAGCCCCGCTGGGTCATCTCCATGGGTAGCTGCGCCACCATCGGCGGGCCGTTCGCCTACGGCTACAGCACGCTACCCGGCGTCAACCTCATCGTGCCGGTGGACGTCTACGTCCCCGGCTGCCCCCCTCGGCCGGAGTCGCTCCTGCACGGGCTGATGCTGCTGCAGGAGAAGATCAAGAGCGAAAGCATCGCCGGCCGCCGCGAAGCAAAGATGCCCAGCGGCGACTTCTCGAAGTA
Organism: Chloroflexi bacterium RBG_16_64_32; assembly: GCA_001795235.1. GTDB lineage: Bacteria > Chloroflexota > Dehalococcoidia > SM23-28-2 > RBG-16-64-32 > RBG-16-64-32. Next base: position 7,720 of record MGNZ01000092.1, read on the forward strand.
CCTACCCGAGGGCGACCCCATACGGCGCGAGCTGGAGTCGCTGTTCCCGCCCTTCGTCAAGGCGTAGCGCCAGACCAGGCGATCCCTGGCCCGGCGAAAGCCGGACAAACCCGACGAAGGCCAGGCTTAAGCCTGGCCTTCAGTGTGCGGATCACCGCGGACTACCCGCATCCGGCTGGGCGGCCAGTAGACGAGCCACGCCCGGGCGAGGATCGCCTCCCGACCGACCGGCCCGAAGTCGCGGCCGTCTGTGCTGGCGTACGGCGCGTCGCCCAGGAGCAGCCACTCATCCTCGCCCAGCGTCCGCGCTCCTGGCGGGGCCGGAGGCCCGGCCCGACCGGCGTCCCCCGTCGCGCCCCACAGCATGCCGTTGACCCAGCAGCGATCGCCGTCGATGGTCACGCTGTCGCCGGGCTGGGCAACCACCCGCTTGACGATGCGCATACGGGGTCGAGCCGGGTGCGAGGCGAGCACAACGTCGCCAGGGCGCGGAGGCGCCAGCCGGTACGCCAGCCGGTCGTAGAGGACGTACTCGCCTGGCGACAAGGTGGGGGACATGCTCCAACCGCTGACGACGGCCCGCCTGCCCAGCAGAAACGCAAGGAAGGGGTAGACGCCGGGAACGCGCAGCAGGTACCGCAGCGGTCTACGCCAAAGCATCGACCATCGCACGGTATACAGTCAGTTCATTGCTTGCGATCGGCAGCACCACACCCTGAAGGGTGTGGCATCGAAAGCAAGTCTGATGCCGCCAGCCTTCAGGCTGGGGTCTCATACGAAATTCCTTCCAAGCGTGAAGCAACAGAACGCTGCCGACAACGGATTCCCCTT
>MGNZ01000092.1:8577-9281 GCA_001795235.1 Chloroflexi bacterium RBG_16_64_32
AGCCCCGCCTGGGGCGGGTCCGCCTCCGGCGGATGTCGAAGGGTGAGCGCAGGCCTGCTCATGGTTCGACGGGCCCTTCGGCAAGCTCAGGGCAGGCTCACCATGAGCGGAAGTCCAGGGCTGGTCTGTGGCGAAGGCATTGTGCTACATTATACAGCGTAAACATTCCCCAAGAAGGAGGCCGCCGAATGTCCCTGTATTGTCTTTTCGCTATCCTGAACCGCATCATGCCCGCGGAGAAGGCGCACGCCCACTGCGATATCCCCTGCGGTATCTACGATCCCCACCTGGCCCAGGTCGCGGCCCAGACCGTCGTCCGCATGGACCAGCTCATCGAGGGGCTGGAAGGGCCCGGCGGCGGCGGCCCGCCGTCCAAGCAAGACCGCGATAAGTACGTGAACTCGCTTACGCGCTACATCGCCGTCAAGGAGGAGCACGCTGAGCTGTGCAAGCAAGAGGTGCGCATCATCTGGGGCGACTACTTCAAGCCGGAGCACCTGGAGAAGGCGCCGGACCTGCACAAGACGGTCTGGAACATCATGAAGCTGGCCTCCAAGAACCGGCAGGAGGTAAACCCCCAAGCCGCCCAGGACCTGCTGGCGGAGGTTCAGAAGTTCGCGGAGGCGTTCTGGGCGAGCAAGGGGGTGTCAACCAAGCGGCAGCCGTCGAACCAGGCCGTCGGCGGCGAGTCCGTCGTCCCGGCG
>MGNZ01000092.1:9314-10099 GCA_001795235.1 Chloroflexi bacterium RBG_16_64_32
GCCGCCCGTGTGGGCGGCCCTTCTGTCATTCTGAGCCGCCCCCTAGCGGCGAAGAATCTCGCGGCACCGTACAGCGACGGCAAGTCTGGCCGTCGCTGCCTCACCCCCGGCCCCTCTCCCGCGAGCGGGAGAGGGGATCGGGGGTGAGGGCCCACACTCGTTCCCTTGGCAGTTCGGCCTGGCGGCTACCTAGTTTCCCTGCTTGGGCAGTCCGTCGCTGTCGAAATGCTCCGAACTTAGGAAAGTGGTCCTGAGCCGGAACAATGTCGATCCCTCGTTCTTTTCTCGAAACGGCCCCCTCACCAAGAACTCCTCATGTATATAGCAGCGCTCTAGGGGCACAGAGCCCGGCGGCAAGCCAACAGTTCCGACCCACTGCAAGTCGGACAGCGAAATCCTAAGTAAATCGCCTGCCGAGGCGATTTGGTTCATCATGCCACCGGTAAGCGGCTGCCTGACTACGCATGGGGTAAGGCTATCAGATGACCCTAATCTGCGCGGCTCTCTCTCGACCGTAGCGGGCAAATTACATTCCGCACCGGCACATCGGATCCGCCCCTTGACCCCAGTAATAGTGACGAGGAAACCAGAGACATTCCTGACGTTCAGGGTAATCATCATGAAACTTTCTGGTTCCGACAGGCCGGATAAGTCCGCGCCCGCCAAGATTGTGGTTATGGTATACGGATCGAAGCGGGGGGCTACTTCAACCCTATCTATGCCTCTTCCGGTCTTGTCATTCGGCGGTGCCATCGGCGAGTCTTCGCGACCCCGTATGAGGTAGA
>MGNZ01000093.1 GCA_001795235.1 Chloroflexi bacterium RBG_16_64_32
GTTCTGGAAGCCCCTCGGCACCAGGTCACGGCGCCGCGTTCCCAGGTACACCGTCGCCACCATGATGATGACCACTATCCACGACGTCAGGACGGTGTTGGTGAGGTTGAACGGGCCGAAAGACTCGATCGTCTCGGCCTTGATCTCGATCGCGGGAGTTGGGCCACGAAGGAAGACGAAGCCCACCAGAGCGAGGATGACAAGAGCAATGGCGATGAAACGGCCCCGGCTGAGCCTCATCTATTGTCCTTCCTTCTTATCCTGGTCTGTCTTCAGCACGTCCATCAGGAGCAAAAAGCCGCCCGTCAGGGCCAGCGTCAGTCCCAGGAACAAGCCCAGGACGGCGAAGAGGCGTCCCGTATCCAGAAGGCGGTCTAGCTCCACCCCGCCGAACACGCCGCCGACGATACAAAACGCTATATAGAACCCGAGGCCGGTGAGCCTCACCGTTGGGGGCAGGCGGGTCATCATGGCAGCCCGCATCGCCTCCGGTGGCCTCTCCGTTTGCGAACCTTATCACAACCGACCATTACAATCCACACTCACCTACCCACTAACACAAAAGCCTCAGGCCATAGAGCCTGAGGCGATGCCGCAACGCGTCCTATCTTGCTACTTCTTTTCGAAGTCCTCAAGGTCCAGGCCATCGATCAAATCGCGGAAAGGCGACAGCTTCTCGAGCTCCTCCGCCTTCACCTCGCTGGTGGGCTCAATATCCCTCCGCTCACCCTTCTCCAGCGGCTGCCCTTCCTGGTCCAAGCGCACGCCGGCCTTCTCCAGCACAGACTCATCGACGTAGATCGGTACCTGGGAGCGCACAGCCAGTGCGATCGCGTCACTCGGGCGCGCGTCGATCTCCATGCTCTTGCCGTCAATCTCCAGAGCGATGCGAGCGAAGAAGGTGTCATTCGCCAGGTCACTCACGAGGATGTGGTTCACCGTCGCCCCGAGGCTGTCGATTATCGTCCGCAGCAGGTCGTGCGTCAGCGGCCGGGCCACTGCCACCTCCTGTAGCCGGACCGCGATCGCATCCGCCTCGGCCGGCCCAATCCAGATCGGCAGATAGCGGTCGGAATCCTTCTCCCTGAGTATGACCACCCGCTGATAGTTCATCAGGCTAACGCGGATGCTCTCTATCGTAAGCTCGACCACTTCCACCTCCGGACTTTCAATGCATGGCAATTCTAGCCCAGCCCCGTAGGGCTGTCAACCGAACCTGACACGCGCTCCGGCGCTGGCTGCGGCGCTTCCTCCCCGTCCTGCAGTCCGCCCACACGCGCGCTCACCAGGGCAAACAGCAACAGGAAGAGCGCTATCCCCACCAGCACCGCCGTGATTCCGGCGAAGTCCGTGATGGCGCCCACCACCAGCAGAGGCAATAGGGACACGAAGTTGGCGGACACAACCTGGGTGGCGAATATGCGCCCCCTCATCTCCGGCGGCGCCCGCTCATGGAGGACGGTCTGAGCCGGCGCGTTAAGCAGGGCATAAGAGAAGCCCATCGGCGCGGCGAACAACATCGTCAGCGATTGCAGCACGGAGAGGCCCAGGAAGCGACCGGGGTTCAACGGCCCCGGCGTCGTCTCCATGATCTCCGCCAGGCCCCGCACGCTCGCCAGGAGCACCAGCGCCAGCGCGACCCCCACCAGGCCGATGATCACTACCCGGTTCTTGCCCCAGCGGCTGAACCAGGGGATGAAGCGCAGGCCGATCAACGCGCCCACCCCTGTGGGCGCAAACATAAACGCGGCGTTGTCCGGGGAGATTTTCAGCACGTCGTGCATGTAGCGCGGGATCAATATGGCGAAGAGCAAGACCAAAGTGCTGCTCATAGTCAGTTGGGCCATGGCCAGGGCAGAGGCGGGATCAGAGGTGAGGGTCCGCCAGCCCTTGCGGAACTCCTCCGGTATGCCGCCGAATATGGCCCCGCGCGGGAGTTCGATCTCCTGCCCGTTGTGCAGCATCTCCAGCCGCACGGCCAGCCCCGCGGCGACCGTGAACAGCGCGCCCGCCAACACGAACATTGCCTCCTCGTCAGCCAGCTTCAACACTATGGGCGCAAGGAATACCATTCCCGCCAACTGGGACGCGGTAAGCGTGAAGTTGTACAGGCTGTTAGCGCTGACAAGCTGCTCCCTGCGCACCACAGAGGGAATGAGAGACACGATTGCCGGATTAAAGAAGAGTCCACTGGTGCTGAACAAGAGGCTGATGGCGTAGATCGCCACTACCTCATCGTTGAAGAACAGGTACAGCAAGCAGGCGCCCGCCCGCACCAGGTTGGTGACGACGAGGACGGTCCCCTTCCGCCAGCGGTCCAGCAGCACCGCCACAAATACACCCATGAAGATCGAAGGCAGGATGAACGCTAGGACAAGCACGCTGCTGGCGGCGCTGGAACCGGTAAGCTTCAAGACCAGCACCAGGAGCGTGAACAGGATGGCGTTCTGGGCGGTCTGGGCCAGGCCCTGGGTCAGCCACAGGGTTGCGAATTGGGGCTGAAGGAGAAGGGAGCGTGACTCAACGATCTCGTCGATGTGCGGGGGCTCGTAGCTCATCTCAGGTGTGGCTCTCGGACCCGCCCGGCTCACCCCTCGACAGAAACTCCTTCACTCGCCTCTCAAGCACTCGCCGCTCCAACAGTACGCGGCGATGGCACGTGCGGCAGCGGATGCCGATGTCCGCGCCCAGGCGGACGACCTCCCAGTCGTATCCGCCGCAGGGATGCACCTTGCGCAGGCGCACTACATCGCCCAAACGTACCTCCATCACCATGGCTAGCGCTGGGCCAGCAGCGCATCCCGCTGCCGGTTCATCTCGTCCCGCAGGCCCAGCGCTACCTTCCTGGCGGCCTCCGCAAAGTCGTCTCCCGACGATGCGTACAGGACCTGGCGCGAGGAGCTGATGATGACGCCTCCGCCTTCGGCGTCCAGCCCGGCCCCCATAGCCGACCCGAGGTCGGCGCCCTGGGCCCCCACTCCCGGAAGCAGTATGGGCAGCTCCGGACAGATGGCGCGAATCCGCTCCAGCTCTGCCGGCCAGGTGGCGCCAACCACAAGCCCAACGTTGCCCTGGGTGTTCCACCGGTTGGCCAGCTCCGCCACCGCCTCGAACAGAGGACGGCCGTCAGAGAGACGGAGGTTCTGAATGTCCTCGGCGCCGGGGTTAGAGGTGCGGCACAGCACAAACACGCCCTTGTCTCCGTACTCCAGGAACGGCTCGACAGAGTCACCGCCCAGGTAGGGGTTCACGGTGGCGGCGTCGAAGTCATATTCCTCGAACAGGGCGCGGGCATAGAAGCGGCTCGTGGATGCGATATCGGACCGCTTGGCGTCGGCGATGACGGGAACGTGGACCGGCACCCCCCGCAACGCCTCCATCAGCGTCAGCATCCCCCCGGTCCCCATCGCCTCGAAGAACGCCAGATTCGGCTTATAGGCGCAGACGATATCCTGAGTAGCCTCGATGATCGCCTGGAGGAAGGTTACGACGGGCGTACCCCGAAGGAGGGACGGGTCAGGGTCAAGGCCGACGCACAGGAGGCTCTGGTTGCGCCGGCTGACCTCGATGAGCTTGTCGCGGAACGTCGTACCCGTACTAGCCCACCTCCTTTGCCTGCGCATATTATAGGCGTCAAGGTTCACGGTCAAGGAGTATTCGATTGCGTTTCGACGTCGCCCTCCTGCCCGACCTCGTCAAGGACGGGGAATCCGTCTTCGCCGTCGTCGATGTCCTGCGGGCCTCCTCCACCATCGTCACCCTGCTGGAGGGCGGCGTCCCTGCGGTCATCCCGGCGGCCAGCGTCGACGAGGCCCGCCGCCTGCGGGAGCGCCTTCCGGACCACCTGTTGTGCGGCGAGGTGGACGGCCTGCCGCCGCCCGGCTTCGACTACGGCAACTCGCCGGCAGAATTCGCCGGCCTCGATCTGCGATCCCGTCCCGCCATCCTCGCCACCTCAAACGGCACCCGCATCCTCAACGATCTCTCGCAGTCGCCCGCGGTACTGGTTGGCGCCCTGCTGAACAGGGAGGCGACGGCCAGGGCGATGCTGGCCCTGGCGGCGGAGCACAGCCGCGACGCCACCGTGGTCTGCGCCGCCGCCCCCAACGGCCGCTCGATAGCGCTCGAGGACGCCCTCGGCGCCGGTGCGATCGCCGAGGCCGCCCTGCGACTGGACCCATCCCTCCAACCCAGCGATGCCGCCCTGTTCGCCCGCGACGCGTTCCTCGCCCGCCGGAACGACCTGCGGCACGCCCTGGCCTGCGCCCGCCATGGAGCCGAGCTCATCGCGGCCGGCTTCGCCGCCGACATCGAGTACTGTGCGCGGCTGGACGTCTCCTCCGTCGTGCCGCTGCTCCAGCGAGATGCCGGCGGTCGGCTTACGCTGCGGCCCGCATCGGCGCTGAGCTAAGGCCGCCCTCCTTGACCTGATTCCCGTCCCGTGCTTATCCTCGTGCCATGAAGGCGGAGATCATCTCCACTGCTGAGTGTCATTCTGAGCGCCCGGACGGGCCCGTCGGGGCAGCGAAGAATCTTTCATAGCGATGCCGAATACATGCCGAAGTGAAACACCCTTCGCTCCGCTCAGGGTGGCAGGTGGGTAAGGGGCATGAAGGCGGAGATCATCTCCGTAGGCACAGAGATCCTCCTGGGCGAGATACTGGACACCAACTCCCGCTACCTCGCCGCCCGCCTGCCCCCTCTGGGCATCGATCTCTACTACATCTCCAAGGTGGGCGACAACCTGAACCGCCTGGCCGGGACGATAGGCCGCGCCCATGAGCGCTCCGACCTCGTCCTCATCACCGGCGGCCTCGGCCCCACCGAGGACGACCTCACCCGCGAGGCGATCGCGCTGGCGTTGGACGAGGAGATGTTCGTCGACGCGGACACTGAGCAGCGGCTGCGCGCCTTCTTCGCTGCCCGCGGCTTCCCGTTCCCCGAGCGCAACGTCAAGCAGGCGATGCTCATCCCCTCGGCCCAGGCCATCCCCAACCCCCGCGGCACCGCCCCCGGCTGGTGGGTGGAGAAAGATGGTCGCATCATCGTGGCGATGCCCGGCCCGCCCGCCGAGCTGGAGCGGATGTGGGAAGTAGAGGTGGCGCCCCGCCTGGCCGGCCTCACCACCGGCGACGTCATCGTCTCCCGCACGCTGAAGACGGTAGGCATAGGCGAGGGGCAACTGGACGAGATGGTCAGCCCCTTGCTGAAGTCGGAGAACCCCACCGTCGGCGTGTACGCCAAGCAGGACGGCGTACACCTTCGCCTGACCGCCAAGGCGGCTACGCGGGAGGCGGCGCAGGGTGTCATCGGGCCCGTGGAGGAGGAGCTACGCCGCATCGCCGGAGACGCCGTGTGGGGCGCCGACGACGACACGCTGGAGGGCGCCATCGGCGCCATGCTCAAGGAGCGCAACCTCACCCTGGCCACCATGGAGTCCTGCACCGGCGGCCTCCTGGCGTCCACCATCACCGACGTCCCCGGCAGCTCCATCTACTTCAAGGGCGGCTACGTGGCCTACACAGCGGAGATGAAGATGGGCCTGGGCGTCAGCGCCGAGCTCATCGAGATGCACGGCACGGTGAGCGACGAGGTGGCGGCGGACATGGCCCGCGCCGCCCGCGCCAACGCCGGCGCCGACCTCGGAGTGGCGGTCACCGGCGTCGCCGGGCCCGACGAGCTGGAGGGGAAGCCGCCCGGCCGGGTGCACATCGCCGTGGACGGCGGTGGTCCCGCGCAGTCAGTCAGCTATACCTACTACCAGGGCCGGGCCGCCACCAAGCGCCGCGCCGTCACCACGGCGCTGGCCCTGCTGCGGCGGGCGCTGCTGGCGCGGGGGTAGACGTATCCGGCCGTATCCGCCGGACGTTCTACAGACGGGGAAAAGCCGTGAAGCGCCTGCTGTTCTTTTCTGCCGTCGCCGCCGCGCTGCTAGCGCCCGCCGCCGCGTGCGGAGGGGGCCACATCGACCTCACTACGCCTAGCCCGTCGGCGACGGAGACGCCCACGGCTGGGCCCACGGCGACCTATGACTCGCAAGCCTCCCGGTATGCCCGCGGCATCTATGCCGTCCAGCCCGACGGCAGCGATCTCACCCTGCTAACTGAGGCAGAACTGTTCCCGGCCTCCTCCTACTCCCTTTCCCCTGACGGGCGCTCGGTGGCCTTCGCTTCGGAGGGAAACCTGTACGTGGCGGCCGTGGATGGCGGCGAGTCGCCCACGCCCCTTGCCCCATTCGAAGTCGTGTGGGGTCTTGCCCTCTCTCCGGATGCGGGGCAAGTCGTCGTCTACGGGAGGCTGTCAAGCGGCGAGGAGGGCGGCTACCTCGTGACAACGCACGACGGGGCCGTAACGCCGTTTCCGGCCCAGTCGGTCTACTCCCCATCCTGGTCTCCCGCCGGCGACCGGCTCGTCTTTTCCGGCAAGCCCACGGAGGGTTCTGGCCAGGGCATCTACACGGCACGCAGCGACGGCAGCGACCTGACAAAGGTCGCTTGGGGCCACGCCGCGACTGCCTGGTCAGCCGACGGCTCGCGTCTCGCCCTTGCCATGTACTGCTGCGGTAACGAAGGAATCCATCTGACTGACGCCGCCGGGAATCTCACACAGGTCTCGGACACGAGGCCGGGCGGTTCGTCGAGCATCGCCTGGGCACCCGATGGCCGCCGTATCGCTTTTGTCACCGCCGGATATCCTGGACCGTCGGAGATCAGAACTATCGATCTGGAGACGGGCGAAGAGACCCCGTTGACCGCCGGCACCGACCCCACGTGGTCGCCTGATAGCTCCCGCATAGCCTTCATCCGCGAAGGCGACCTTTATGTCGTGGCTGCGGACGGCACCGGCGAGACCAAGATCACGAACCCGACCCAGCCATTCGTGGCCAGCCCTCATTGGCTCTTGGACGGCTCGCGGATAGTGTTTAGCTTCGCGCCGCCCCTTCCGTACTCCATCTACGCGATCAACCCCGATGGCAGCGACGAGGTGAACCTGGCGGATGGCTGGGAGCCCGTCTGGTCACCTGACGGAGAGAGGATCGCTTTCGAGGGCGGGGGTACGGGACCGGGGTTGGGTGGCACGAACGACATCTACGTCATGGATCGTGATGGCACGGGAGTGCGCAAGGTGGCCGATTATCACTGGGACGACGTGATTTACGAATGCGAGAGATCCTCAAAGACCTCCTGGTCTCCTGATGGACAGTTCATCACCTACAGTGATCTGACTGGGGCAGCAATCCATATCCCCCCGGCCGACGGCCGGCAGCCGCCCACCCTGCTTGACCGGGGGTTCGGAGCGGCCTGGTCGCCGGACGGCAGCCGCATAGCGTTCGTCCAGCCCTCTGAGGGTCAGTCCGTGTGCGAGATACACCTGAGGAGGGTGGAAGGCGACTCAAGCACGGTTATGTTCGCTTTCGGAGAAAGCCCATCTTGGTCGCCCGATGGGAAACGCATCGCCTACGGCACGGACAGAAGGATCATTGTGCGCGACGTGGCCAGCGCCGAGGTCGTGAGAAGTGTGGCGTCGGGCGCATCTGAGTCGCCCGTCTGGTCGCCGGACGGCAAGCGCCTAGCATACGCGTATGACGGGGACATATTCCTGGCAGACGTCGAGGGGGAAGCCGAGCGCACGAAGCTGGCCGAAGGCACTGACCCCGCGTGGTCCCCGGACAGCAAGCATATCGCCTTCGTTGGTGAGGACTCGGACGCGGCCAGAAACATCTATGTCGCCGAGGTCGACAACGCCGAGGAGCCTCGCCTGGTCACCAGTGGGAGCGACCCGGACTGGTCCCCGGACGGCAGCCGGATCGCGTTTACTCGGTGAGCCGGCGGTACAGCGTCGTGATGCGGGACGGCAGCGACTCTATGTCCGGCACCACGGCGTAGGGGCGCCGCTTGCCGCGCCCCAGTATTATGGTGTCTGTGAAGGACGACCCCCAAGTCCACCGCCGGCGCTCAATTCGCCTGGCAGAATACGACTACTCCCAGGCTGGGGCGTATTTCATCACCATCTGCACCCACAACCGAGCCCTC
>MGNZ01000094.1:0-424 GCA_001795235.1 Chloroflexi bacterium RBG_16_64_32
AGGTGACGAAATAGAAGGGCTCTAGCATGGTTGTAGGGGGCCTTGAAAATGGGGATCGTCGGGGCGGACTGCGGGGCCGGCGGCATTCCCGGGCCGTCAAGTGGGGAAGGGAGCCGGTGGGCAAGCTCCCGGATCGCCTGAGGGCTTCGCAGCTCGCAATGCGTCTGCATGAGACGGCGCCTGGCGGTGGCAAGGTGACACTGTGGCGACGAAGCCTAACGAGGCGAGCAAGCGCCCGCTTTCACGAATCCTGAGACGAAACATCAGCCGCGGAGGACAGCGGAGGCAGTCCCGGCGAACCGCGCAGGGCGGGAAGCCCGCGTGCTGGATCCCGCGGTCCTAGCGGCACGTGATGCGCCCGCCAGGGCCGCCTGCCTAGCAGGTCTTGCCTTCTCCACTCGGAGGACGGCTCGGCAGTGCAATG
>MGNZ01000094.1:450-6551 GCA_001795235.1 Chloroflexi bacterium RBG_16_64_32
CACTTCAATGGCCATCGCCCTTCGGCCTTCGATCTTCATAAGCATGGACTCGATTGTCTCCATTTGAGTAGATTATGTTGCTCGGCACCTCGAAGAAATAGGCGTTCGCGACGTCCCACAGCTCTTCTCCCGCGTAGAAAACGGTATGGTTCCTGTTCCAGGCGGAGAACATGGCGTATCGGAAATCTTGTCCGGGCTTGAGGGTCGCGTTCGACACATCAATAAAGTCGGCCCTTTCCGGTCCCTTTACGGCATTGGCCATGCTCCTGAAATCCGGACCGTAGCGGATTCCTTGAACAACAGTTTCGGTGGAAGGTATTTCGTTTACAACAAATTGGGCAGCTATATACTCCCTACTGGGTGGATAGTCCAGGGGCTCGTTGTAGTAGCGCAGGGTAAATCCAAAAGGCAGGGACACGATGAGAAGGGCTATGGCAAGGGTTTTCCGTGTCTCCATTTCTTGAGCGAAGAACCAGGCTATGAAGGGGGCACTGAGGAAATAGTACCTGTTGAGAGACCAGAACCCAGTCAGAACGCTGACCAGAAGTGGGACGATGCAGAGCAGAGGCAAAACGCGCCTTAAGCTCAGGTGATTCCAGAATCTTCGCCTGACAGCGATAGCGAGCCCCCAGAGCGCCAGGAGGGCGAGGAAGCTGTAGACCAGGGCGGCGAAGAATGAAGTTGTGACCGTGCCCGTGGAAGTGGTTACGGAGCCGGTTGTCCCCAATGCCGTGTTACGGTCCATCAGGATAACCATTCTCTTGAAGTAGTCCAGAGCCTGTGGCAGTACCCAGTCAGACGAATACATCAGCCAGGCGCCAAACATGACCCCAAACAGGGCAATCAGGGTATTGTCTCTGATGAGCGCATTTGAGCCAATGCCCTTACCGCTCATCCCAATCAGCCGGAAGAAGAGAAGGAGTACAAGGATCACCATTGAAGAAAGAGGATGAGTGACTACCAGGCCGACATAGAGAACAATAACCACGGCGCGTCTCTCGGGGGTCATTTCTCGGTCAACGAACAACAACCCCAGGATGAGGAGCATGAATGTCATGCCCAGGTTCTGATTGGATGGGTCAAGCTGATACTGCTCCCAGAATAGGGCGGTGAGGAGCATGGTGAAGAATAGAGCCGGTTTCGGGTCCTTGAACAAGCGCGTGCCCAGGAACAGCATTACTGGGAGCCTGATCACATGGAACGAGAGGGCGACAAGCTTTGCCAGATCGAAGAACCCGACGCCGGTTATCTTGTGCAGGGGAATGACGAGGAAGTGGAAGCCCGGGAAAGCAGAGTAGCCCACCCACGGCGGCTTATATAGCCCGTTGTCGTAATAGGTAACTCCGATCATATGTCCCAAGGTGTCGCCCCCTCTGGCATTCACTTCCATTAGCTCCGGGCCCATTATCAGAAAGAGGAACCAGAGGATACCAAGTAGGAAGTGCAACGGCGTCGACTTGGTGGAGAAATACCAGGCGCACGTGGCAAGGATTAGAAAGCCCCAGCCCATCCAGAAGGTCATGGGCATCATGCGGTACATCGAGACAATGGGTACAGAGGTGAGCTCAATGCGGTCAATGGTCGTCGTCTGAACCGAATAGAGCCACAGCAGAGAGGACACGGCCGCAGCAATCAGGAAGAGGCGGGTGGAGGTCATCACGCCTGTCATGCCTTCTTTCAGCATCACGCGCACCACTTACGACAAACCACCTCGAAGCTCAACCGCGGTCCAGGCCATAGCCCGCAGCCACGTGCCCGCAACGCTGGCCCAGGGGCCCTATGCCCCGGCAACCGGGGCACCAGCCGTGGCTTCAACCAGTACATCCCTCAGCTTCTTGTTGCGATGACCAATGGAATGGGCGCCCTTCTCCACTTCCCTCCGACTCGCCCTGCCCATCTTCTGTCGGAGAGGCGCATCTTGGACCAATGTGGACACCTTCTCCACCAGCCCCTCGACTTCATCCTTGTGGGGCTCACGCCTTCGGGCGTTCGCCATCGGCACAAGGAAGCCCGTCTCTCCGTTTCGAACCAGCTCCCCATTGGCAAACACATCCGTAGCCACTACGGGAAGTTCGTAGCTCATTGCCTCCAGAATGGAGGACCAGGGGGTATGGTCCCCCGGAGAGAGGAAAATGTCGGCGGAGCTATACTCTGCCTCCACTGCCGCAGCCGGTATCGGGGAGTCCAATATCTGGAGACCGGGCAGGCCACCAAACTGCGATCTTACCTCCGCCGGCACTTCGGACCTGACCACTAGCTCAATATCGGGATAGCGCTGTCGCAGGATGCGGAAGCTCTCCAGGACCTGCATTCCCCCCCTATCGTAGAACCTGCCGGGAAGGTTGATTGAGCCGACGAAAAGCAGCTTCACTGAGCCGTTGTCCCGACGTGCCCTGATGAAAGGCTTCACCGGCAGGGCGAACGGTACGACGACCAGCTTTTCCGCGAATCCCTCGCAGTTCAGGTATCTGAGGATGTTCCTCTGCGCCGCCTCTGAAGAAGAGACGATCTTCCGACACGATGGGGAGGACAGGACCCTTTCGAGGAACCCGCGCAGCCGGGCAGATTCCAGCCACTCTCCCCGGTAGGACAGGCAAAAGGCGACGTGTTCTGCCTCCAGGATCCACGGTTCCTGGCGCAACACCAAATGATTCACAGCCACGGTCAGGTCGATGCCGGGAGGTGGCGGCACGCGCCGTTCCAGGTATGACTTCACCAGGTTGACGGGCACCGCCCTTTCCAGAATCTCATGTTGCAGCCGATAGGACAGGTGGCTGCCCCGGGCGCTATCCAAGCAGTGATTTAGCGACGCAAGTAACTTCCGGACAACCGCCCCTCCAGCGCTATGGCGACCGGCAGGGGCACTGGACCACCGATGCAATGGAGAGCCACCCAGCACAAACTCGAAGCCGTCTGGTGGGTGGAGGGCCATAGTCTTGTAATAGGAATGCACACTCCAGCCCGGTTCAATATAGACGCGCTTCATCTGATACGCCGCCCTCTCATCCTCCACGATGAGTCTCCGGCTCGCCTCGATCCGTCCGGCCGGTAACTTCCGCCCCTCGGAAGGGCGGCAGCTGGCGCAATATTCGGAAGGTCGCTGACAGAGAGCGATACCATGGTTCCGTTCAGGCTAGTCGCCGCTTCCCAGGAGATACGCCATACTTACTTCTGCGCAGTGGCCTCGGCGATGAGCGTAGTTGCGAGGGAGGGGATGCGTCCTAGGGTCATCTGGACAAGAGAGACCGGTAGCCTCAGGGGAACCGGCATGGCGCCGAACGTGTGAACTGAAGGCGCCCCGTGGACTCTGATCCCGGTGAAGCCTCGTGCGCGGAGCAGGTCATGCAAGGCCGCGCTGGTCACGGTCCTCAGGTGTCCTCCGCCGCCATCCGCCCACGTCTTCCCCAGAAACTTGCCTGCCGTCAGGTCCTCCAGGGACGCAGAGTGGCTCCAAGGTTGAAAGCCCAAGAGAATGGCTAGGCGATTATACCAACTCGCCAGGTTGGGAGTTGTGACGAGAGCCAGTCCTCCCGGTTTCAGCACTCTACGAATCTCACTGAGAAGCCTCCCCGGGTCAAAGACGTGCTCCATGACCTCGGCGCAGAGGACGAAACCGAAAGAGTCGGCAGGGAATGGAAGATCTTGATTGTCGAGGTCCACCTGTACGGCTTCGACCCCTTTTCCCTTGGCCAGTTCCGTCGCTTGGGCCGATATGTCCACGCCGCGGGCTACCTTAGCCCCCAGAATCTCCTTGAGCTTGAGGGTGACGGTCCCATCGCCACACCCTACATCTAGGAACTCTTCAGCTCGCCTCCGCGACGCGATCTGCAAGACTTTCCTCAATCGTGGAATGGCCAGGAGGTCGTGGGCATTTCCGCCCGCCGAGCCAAAATCCTGCTCATAGAAGCTATGACGAAATGATGGGGAAGCCTCCGGTGACAGGGGTACACGCCGAAGGGTCCAGGCGTCCGGTGCCAGGTTCTCACCGTTGCGCGTCGCTCCCCGCCAGTCGTCCCAGACGGCGCTGATGACTTTTCCCGTAAAGCGTTCACCCTCGCCCGAAGCCAGGAATAGAGCGAGTTCAGACGCCGCCTCCGCTGTCCTGCGATCTTCCTTCACCTTCGTGGCCTCGGCTAGCTCCCGCTCCCCTGCAGAGCTGCCGGCGGCAAGCACCTCTTCTGTCATGGCTGTGTATACGCCGCCCGGGCCAATCGCATTGACGCGAATATTGAACGCCTTGACCTCCTCGGCAAGGGTTTCCGTGAGCCGTGCCACTGCCGCTTTTGAGGCGGCGTAGGCGGTGAAGTAGGGGCGGGGGGATGCAGCGCCGCCGCCGGACAGGTTGATAATCTCGCCCCCGGCCTGGCGGATCATCACGGGCACAACGGCTTGACAACACAGAAATACTCCCCCCAGGTTGATAAGGACCGTCCGTAGCCATTCGTCAGGGTCGTTCTCCCATAAGGTGCCGATAGGCGCCTGGACGGCGGCGTTATTGACGAGGACGTCTATCCTGCCGAACTCGGCCACAGTTGACGCGATCATGGCCTCGACCTCGCTCCTCCGCGAAACGTCCGCCTTCAGCGCCAGAGCCCGACGGCCCAGGGACCGCACTTCGTCAGCCGTCGCCTCTACCTCGGGGAGGGTGCAGGACGCCAGCACCAGGTTGGCCCCCTCCTTTGCGAAGGTCAGGGCGATGGCTTTTCCGATGCCACGGCCGGCGCCGGTGATGATGGCCACCCTGTTATCGAGCTTCATTGGGCCCGCTCCCAAAGCAGTCCGGCGGATCGGCCCATGCGCGCTTCAACAGGGTCATGGGCGGGTGTTCCACCTGCGACCGGCTCCTCCGCGAATTCTGATGTTGACCGATACGCTGGTTTTCTCTCGGTGCTGGCCTTCATTGGCCTTCCCTTTCGTTGCCCCTGGGCGGCAGGTCGACACGCTGGTTGGGGTAGATGAGATTCGGGTTCCCGATGTCGTTCACCGCGAGCAGGGCCAGGAGCGTGACGTCGTAGCTGCTGGCGATGCGGGTGAGGTTTTCGCCGGAGACAACGATGTGTACGGTTGGCGGTTCAGCGGGTGGCGGGGTAGGCTCTGGCGGCGGCGGCGCGACCTCCTCGTCCGGGGACGGCGCGGCTTCCAGGGGGGCAACGGGCTCCGCTTGGGAGTCAAGTGCCGGCGGAGAGATGATATCTACCAGTGCCGGCTTTACCGATAACCAAAGGTGTAGCCTTCTGAAGGGCGCGCTCTCCCCATCCTTGTATAGGAGGAACTCGACCTTCTGATCCTCTCCCGCATGGGTTGGGGTCAACCCCACGGTCTGCTGCCACCGGTCGCCATCCGCTAACAGCAGTCCATCGATGCTGTCAGTGGTTTCGCCGTCTATCCGCACCGCCACGCGATGAGCGGTGTCCCGCCCTTCGCGATTTACGATGCGGAGTATGACCCTTGCGCTCTGGCCCACTCTGAGCCGGCTAGGATAGCCCGCGGCCTTACCGGCGGGCCCGAGGACGTAGAACTCAGTGAAGGTTTCCGAGCTATCGCGGGAGGTAGTCACGAAATAAGCAGCGACTCCCAGGGCGACCACGGCGAGCACCACGCCCACACCAAGGAGGCTGTCAGCAAAACGAACCTGGGACCATCGTGGAAGGTGAACGTCAAACGTGAGGCCGAAGGCTTCGTATGCGGGAAGCATCCGCCTACGGATCAAACCGGCCCCGGCAGTGAGGACGATAAACAGGGTTACGAACGCGAGCGTCGGGTTGAGGCTGATGCCCCAGGAGGAATAGTCGAGGGCTAAGCCAATGAGGGGGACCACTGCTATGCTGAGGCCCAGGCTCAGAGCGATGCGCTCGAAAGGGTCGAGGTCGTTCCTGCGAGGGAAGAGGGCGGTGGTCAGGGCATAGCCGGGGAAGAAGAAAATGAATGGCAGGCCGAGGACGACTCGTGCCGGAAGGGCGAAGGGAAACGCCACGATGATGATGGCAAGGGCAAGTGAGCACGAAACCACCAGTAGGATGTCAGCTTCCCTACGCACTTTCACTTCGCCACTGTGATGACACGGCTCACCTCTACGTCTATCCGGTCTTTGTCCGGTCTCA
>MGNZ01000095.1 GCA_001795235.1 Chloroflexi bacterium RBG_16_64_32
GTGCGTTGATGCTTCGGACATCGGGATGCGATTGCAGGAAGGCCACAACGTCCTCGTCCCGAAGGCCATCCGGGTCTTCTGACTCGGCCATGATCCGGCGCACGACCTCCAGGTCCTCGGCCGTGTCCACGCACACTCGAAGCTCCGGCGCCCGTGCCCCGGGCGGCGCGAGTACGTTCATCACTCGGAATCGGTCCGGGTGTTCGTATATTGCGGGAGTCACGTGTTCCCGTTCGTGCGGTTGACGAGCAAGCCTATCTGCGACCGCGAGAGCCTCCACACGAACGGCTTCCACGTCGAAACCGCGGGGCCAACTCCGTTCCAGCCCATTCGAGGCATAGTCGGCCTTCGCGCGGGCACGAGCCCGAACGACGCGGTCGATGACTGCGGGGTCCAAGAGCGGGCAGTCTGCAGTGACCCTTACGACCACATCGGCACGGGTGCCCTCAATCGCACCCAAGAAGCGCCGAAGGACATCCTCCTCGTCCCCTCGGTAGCACCGGACTTTCAGCCTGGCGCAGAGCGATTCGATCGCGTCGTCCGCTGGACGGTCCGTCGTTGCCACGATGACTTCGTCCACGGTCGCGGCCCGCCGCACACGGCGGACGACGTGCTCCAGGATTGGTCTGCCGCCGAGATCCGCGAGCGCCTTCCCCGGGAGGCGCGTGGACCCCATCCGCGCCTGGACAATCGCGACGACGGATCCTTCGCCTCGGCTAGATGTCGTCCCACGTGATCGGGTGCCTGGCATCGATATCCCGCTGCGCGACCCTTCCCACGACCCGCTCCAAGTACTTTGGTGCGATTCCGGTCGCGGGACGGATGACAAGGATTTTGTCTCGTGTGATGGTCTCCCCCTTCGAGATCTTCGCGGCGGCAAACAGCGATCGGCGGCCGGCCCGAAAGAATTCCTGCTGATGTGGATGGAAGCGTAGGAGGCCGTCCCCGGCAGCCTTCTCCACCTCCCGGACCGCTCTCACCATCGCATTCAAGTCTTGCGGCTCGAGGGCGAAGTGGTGGTCTGGCCCCGGGAGTCCTCGATCCATTGTGATGTGCTTCTCGAGGATTGACGCCCCGCGTGCGACTGCAGCCACAGGCATGGTCCACCCGGCAGTGTGATCCGAGAAGCCTACGGGAATGTCAAAAGCGCGTCGGAGGGTATCGATTGCCGCGAGGTTGATGGTCTCGAGGGGCGGTGGATATCCGAGCGGACAGTGGAGGATCGCCACGGGGACATCCTTCTCGCGAAAGATCCCGACAGCTTCCTCGATCTCCCCCAACGTTCCCATTCCCGTGGAGAGGATTGTTGGTTTGCCTTTCCCGGCGAGATGCCGGAGAAGGGGCAGATGCGTGAGGTCGTAGGATGCGACCTTGAACGCCGGAACGTTGAGTCGCTCGAGGAGATCGGCGCTCGCCTCGTCGAACGGTGTCGAGAGGAAGGTGAGTCCGTGGGAGAGAGCGAGGTCGCGTAGCTCCACGTGCCATTCCCGCGGGAGTTCGAGTCTTCGAAAGAGATCCGTGACCGTTTCCCCCTCCCTCATGTGACCATCCAGGCTCGATGCAGTCATGCTCGTCTCCGACACGATTCGCTCCGCGACGAAGGTCTGGAACTTGACCGCATCCGCGCCGGCCGCTGCCGCCGATTCCACGAGGGACCGGGCAATCTGCAGGCTGCCGTTATGGTTCGAGCCGGCCTCCGCGACGATGAACGTGGGCTCGCCCGGACCGATCCTGCGGTTCCCTATGGCGAACGTCGTCCCCGTGGTCCCATCACCTCGGTCCAGGATGGCACCGGACCTTATGAAATGCGGCCTGTCGCGAGGCCATCGGCAGGTCGAAATAGGCCACGGTTCATCCACACAAGGGTCAGGAACCGAGGATGCCGAGTTTCGACGCGATACAGACTGGGGACAAAGCGAATGTGGAAAAGACGGTGACAGAAGATGACGTCCGAGTGTTCGCACGCATCTCCGGCGACACGAACCCCGTTCATCTCGACGAGGAGTACGCGAAGGGGACAATCTTTCGGGGACGCGTCGCTCACGGAATGCTCACTGCCGCGCTGATCTCGACAGTCCTAGGGACGAAGCTACCCGGCCCCGGAACGATCTACCTGCATCAGACCTTGAAGTTCCTCGCCCCAGTACGGCTCGGGGATACCGTCCTCGCGGAGGTCGAAGTCCTTGGGAAGGATTCAGAAAAGCGCCGCCTCCGGTTGGCCACGCGCTGTCGAGTGCAGGACAAGGTTGTTCTCGAGGGCGAGGCCCTCGTCCAGGTCCCCCCGTGAGTTCCAACGTTCAGCGGGGGGGTCGGTGCGTCCGTCGCGTCGCGAGAAACCTTATCCATCCAGTGTCCCCTTCCTCCAGCGGAGGGCAACGATGATCTTCACCGACAGGCCCAGCCGCCGATTTGCGGTCGTTCTCTTACTCGGTTGCCTCGCAGTCGCTTCCGCCGCAACTCCCGCGAGGGCGGAGGTCGTGGCGTGGACAGCGCGAACGGAATTCGAGGATGGCTCACTCGTCAACCTCGACGCCACCTCGTCCCCCGGGGATCTTCGGCTCTCTCTGGACCCTGACGGCTGGATGAAGATCCAGCCGAGCCCCGTCCTGGACGTGGGAAGCGCCGGCTCGTGGGACGGGACTTCCTTGGGTTCCGTGAACGTTCTTCTTGATGACGGTCTCCTCAAGATGTGGTACTCTGGGTGCGCCGGAGTTATCTGCAATATTGGATATGCGACATCAACCGACGGGCTCAGCTGGACCAAGTACCCCGGGAATCCCGTTCTCGTCAGCGGGTACAGTTGGGACACCACGATCCAGAACCCGACCGTCATCAAGGATGGCACAACGTACCGGATGTGGTTTTCCGCCAACGACTTCAGCTACATTCGCATCGGGTACGCGACGTCCTTGGACGGAGTTGCCTGGACGGAGTATCCGTCCCCGGTCCTCTCACCAACCTCGGGAGGGTGGGACCAGGCAGTGGTCAGCACCCCCGTCGTGATTCGGGAAGGCCCCTCCTTGACGATGTGGTATTCCGGACATGTCGGCGACTACTCATACCGCATGGGACGGGCGACCTCCCAAGACGGGACTAACTGGACGAAGGACCCTGCGAACCCTATAATGTCCGCAGCATATTCCTGGGAGGAGTCTCGCGTCCATCCGATGCAGGTCCTCGGGGGCTTGGGCGATTATGAGCTCTACTACTATGCGGCTTTCAACTACGTCCAGATTGGCCACGCGGTCTCTTCGGACGGAGTGAGCTGGACCCGCTCTCCGACATCGCCGATCCTCTCCCCCGGCCCCTCGAGCTGGGATCGCGCTTCTCTCGGCGTCCATTCGGTCGTGACAATCGGAGCGGAACGGTGGATGTGGTACTCTGGATCAGACGGATCGACTCGGAGAATCGGGGTCGCGAAAAGTCCATCCTACTTCCGTGTCGGCACCTTCACGTCATCGGTCTTCGACTCGGGTGACAACTGGACCCGATGGAGCCTGCTCGAGTGGAGCGTCTCCCTGCCGCCCGGAACAGACCTTGTCCTCCAAGCAAGATCTGGGAACACATCTGTCCCGGATTTCCAGTGGTCTGGATGGACGACGCTGGCCGGGACCGGGATCGCGAACCTCAGCCTCCCGCGGGCGAGGCATTCCCAGCTGAACGTGGTGCTCTCGGGAGATGGGCAGGATACACCCGTCCTGCATGAAATCCGGCTCACCTACTATCGGACCGCGCGACCCGGGCCTGATCTGATGCCCTGGATTGTTGTCGGCATCGTGGGCGGGTCAGTTGCAGCGCTTGGAATCACGATGTTTCTTGTGACACGACGGCGACGCTCAGGTCCTGGCGCCCTGAACCGCGCGACCGCGGAAGCACTCCAATCCTCTGCGATTCGAGCCTGTCCCCATTGTGGGACCGCCGTGCCTCCTGACCATCGATTCTGTGGCCGGTGCGGCCAAAGGTTCCCGGACGGACCGTGAGAATGGTTGGTAGCATCCGGGTCGGGCCATGCCTACCGCGTGTAAAATGCAAGGACCTTCGTCGTTGCCTCAACCACGTCTTCGACGTCGCTGTCTGACATTCCGTCGAAGAGCGGGAGCGTGATTTCGCGGCTGTAGAAAGCCTCTGCCCGGGGGAAGTCTCCTTCTTTGTACCCGTATGTCGATCGGTAGAACCCGAAGAGATGCGCAGGTATGTAGTGGACCTGCACGCCAAGGCCCTCCGCGCGAAGTGCGTCGAAGACCTGACGCCGGTCCGCCTTGAGTTCCCTCAGGCGAAGGCGGATTGGGTAGATGTGATAGGATGAGCGACAACCAGGGCGTTCCGTGGGCGGCTCGAGGGCCGTGAGGGTGCGGAACGCCTTTGCATAGCGCGTGGCAATGGCCCGACGCCGTGCGACGCGTGCGCTGAGCCGCTCAAGTTGGCGCAGGCCGAGTGCGCATTGGAAATCCGTCAAGCGGAAGTTGTGGCCGAGCCGCGGGATGTCATAGAACCATGGTTCGCTTCGCTCGGGTTTCACGATGCCGTGGTGTCGGAAGGAGCGTAAGGCGTCAGCGTATCCACCGTCGTTTGTGACCACAGCCCCCCCTTCCCCTGTAGTAATCTGCTTGACAGGATGGAAGCTGAAGATGGTCATGTCTGAAATCGTGCCCACGGGCTTCCCCTTGTACGTGCTGCCGAGCGCATGCGCCGCATCTTCAATGACAGCCCACCCTCGGGCATTTGCGATCTTCCGAATCTCATCGAGCGGGGCTGGGTGCCCCCCGTAGTCGACTGGAACCACGATGAGCGTCCCGGAGCCGTCGACGCTTTCCAGCGCCTCGGAATCGAGGAGGGGCCAGTCCTCAGCAGCATCTACGAATCGGGGGCGAGCCCCGCAGTATGCGATTGCATTCGCAGAAGCAGAAAATGTGATCGGGGTTGTGATGCCCTCTGTCCCGGAGCGGAGTCCTGCGACCGCGCACGCCGCATGGAGTGCGGCCGTGCCGCTCGACATCGCAACGGCATACTTGGCCCGGCACCGCCGGGCCAGGCTCCGCTCGAACCGCTCGACCATCGGCCCTTGGGTGATCCACTCCCCCCGGAGCACGGAAGCGACGGCCTTGACGTCAGCGTCCGTGATCCGCTGGTGACCGTACGGCAGCGGACGGTTCCTGACCGGCCTGCCGCCTTCGATTGCCGGCCGGACGGCCATTAGAGGTCCCTCAGCATCTCCCGAAGCTGTTGAGGCGAGAGCCAGTCGCTGTTGCCGTCGCTCGTGTACCGGAACCCCGCCGGAAGGGGCCGGCCGCCCTTGAGCTCGTCGCGCTTCCAGAACGGATGCTCTGGCTCAATCACGTAGTGATCGCCGAAGTCGCGCGCACGCGGTGCTTCCTCCTCGGTGAGGAGCAGCTCGTTCAGTTTCTCTCCGGGTCGAATGCCAACGACGTCTAACTTCGCGTCGGGTGCGAGAACCTTCGCGAGCTCGACAACTCGCATACTCGGGATTTTCGGGACGAAGACTTCCCCCCCCTGCATCCGGTCGATGCATGTCACAATGAGCCGGACCGCCTGTTCCTGGGTAATCCAGAACCGAGTCATGCGCTCGTCCGTGATTGTGAGGATGCCTGTCTTCGCCTGCTCGCGGAAGACCGGAATCACACTCCCTCGACTCCCGACGACGTTCCCGTACCGCACGACGCTGAAGCGTGTCTGCGCCCGGCCCCGATATGCGTTCGCCTGGATGATGAGTTTCTCCGCGACGAGTTTTGTCGCGCCATACAGGTTCACTGGGTGGACGGCTTTGTCGGAGCTCAGGGCCATCACCCGGGGTACGCCGTTGTCGATCGACGCGTCGATGAGGTTCGCGGCACCCTCGATGTTCGTCTTGATCGCTTCGAGAGGGTTGTACTCCGCGACCGGCACCTGCTTGAGGGCCGCGGCGTGGACGGCGAGATCGACCCCGTTCAGCGCGCGGTACAGGCGGTCGCGGTCCCGCACGTCCCCGATGAAGAACCGCAACCTCGGGTCTCGGAATCGAGACTGCATCTCCACCTGCTTGAGCTCGTCCCGAGAGTAGATCCTCAGGGCCTTCGGGTGGTGCTCCTTGAGGACGATCTCCGTGAACTTCTGGCCGAACGATCCCGTTCCGCCCGTGACGAGGATTGTCGCGTCGTCGACGAACATGGGCGCCGATCGCGACAACGCCTGCGGGGCTTAAAACATCTCTGGGCCGAGTCGTCCACCACGCCTGACTGCGGGTCGGAGGGGCAAAGTAAATAGGTCGCGGCAAGTTCGTGGCGCACTCGTATGGTCGAGAGGCGGACGCTCGCGTTCGTCGCCCGTGCGGAGACGCTGGAGTGCCTGCCTAGGGACGCCCGGATCGTCCCCCTGAGGCCGTCCGTCCGTGTCCCTGTGGACCGCCTCCTTGTGCAGCATCCGGAGGATCTCTTGGACCCGGCCACCGTCGCGGGCATCGAGGCGCGTGCACTCGAGTTCGTTCGCACCTGGTCGTCCGAGGTCTCCATCGCTAGCGCGTTCGCGTGGCGCGGGGAGAACCTGGCCGCATGCTTCAGATACGAGTTGCGGTTCGCGGTGCGGGACGCACTGAAGGCGGCCTCCGTTGTGGTCCTCGCCGTCGATCGAGCGGAACCGTCCGGGATCGCGGCGGACGTTCCTGCCTTCGATGGCGTCTTCCCTCCATATCCCTACTTGCAGGCGATCGGCTCCCTTTCCGAGCGGGTCGCGATGGACCGCGGCATTCCGTACAAGGATCTCGCCCCCCGCCAGCAGCGGCGGCGCACGTTGGCCCGCCCATCGCTCTCCACCGCCTATGGTAGGGTCGCTGCGCGACAGGCCCTCTCGACCCTCCGGCAGGATCGACCCGTCCTCGGGATTGGCCCCCACCCGGAGTTCTATCTGCCCCTCGCGACGGCGCTGCATCGGACGGGCGGATCCATCGTCGTCGTTTCACCCTCTACCCTGGCCGTGCGCGCCAGCCCGCGCGCAGGGCTGTATTTCGCACCCGTCGAGGCGTTCGTGGAGCCCGCGGATCGAGGACCGATTCGGGTGCTCGTCGAGGGTGCGGTCGAGAACCTCCGTTTTCTCCGAGTGCTTGGCGGTGCACTCGACCCGACGCCGTTCGTGCGGACGCACATCGCATCCCGGACACGAGACCAGCTACCCGTCCTGGCCTCTCTGGGCCTCGGATTCGCGCGCGGACTCGAGCGGTCGGAGCACATCGTGCTCA